>QFPD01000347.1 GCA_003248845.1 Microbacterium sp.
TGCGCGACGAGCACGGCGAGCGGGACGTCGGTGCGGTACCGCCCCTCCCGCTGCCCCCGCTCGAGGAGCGCCGCGAACACGTCGTGGTACTCGCGGCGACGGCGCACGATCTCCCGCCCCCGTTCGGGGGTGAGCAGGTGCTGCCTCTGGAAGAAGACCGCGCCCTCGCGGAGCTGGTCGATCGAGGTCTTGACGACGTCGATGCAGGCGGCGCGCAGGATCTCGTCCACATCGCCGCCGCGGGCGACGATCTCGTCGAGGTGCGCCTTCTGCAGGGTCAGGAGCGAGTCATAGATGCCGAAGAGCAGGTCGTCCTTCGAGGCGAAGTAGTGGTACATGGCGCCCTTCGTGACGCCCGCGGCATCCACGATCTGCTGCACGCTCGTCGTCGCGTAGCCCTGCTCGGCGAACAGCTCGACGGCGGCGCGCCGGAGGTCGTCGGCGACCCGCGAATCTCTCATACGTCCATCTTCGCGCGGACGCGTCACATCAGCGGACGGATGCCGGCGCCACCGTCGATCGCCAGGGTCTGACCGGTCACCCACGCGGCGTCGGCGGACAGGAGGAAGGCGACCGGACCCGCGACGTCGTCGGGCTCGCCGAGACGCGCGAGCGGATACGCGGCCGACACCTCGGCCTCGTGGCCCTCGTAGAGCGCGCGGGCGAAGGCGGTCTTGATGACGGCGGGGGCGACGGCGTTGACCCGGATGCCCGGCGCGAGCTCGAACGCGAGCTGCGCCGTGAGGTTGATGAGCGCCGCCTTCGAGACGCCGTACATGCCGATGCCGGGGCTCGCGCCGACTCCGGCGACCGAGGCGATGTTGACGATCGAGCGGGTGAGCCCCGCCGCGGCGGCGTCGCGCGACCACTCCAGCGCCGCCACGACGTTGACCTCGAGGATCTTCCGCGCCGCCGCGACGTCGACGCTCGCGAGCGGTCCGTACACCGGGTTGATGCCCGTGTTGTTGACGAGATGGTCGAGCCGGCCGTGCGTCCGGGCGACGTGCGCGAACACCCCGGCGCGATGCACCGGGTCATCCGCCGCGCCCGCGACCGCCGTGGCGGCGGGTCCGAGCTCCGCGGCGGCGGCCTCGAGCGGCTCGCGGCGGCGACCCGTGAGGACGACGCGGCCGCCCTCGGCGACCAGACGCGCGGCGATCGCGAGTCCGATTCCGCGGCTCGAGCCCGTGACGATCGTCACCGTGTCCGCGAACCGTGCCCCGGCATCCGCCATTATGCTCCTCCTCGAGCGTCATACCGTCCAGTCGGTATGCCCGACTGTAGCATGCGACGCTCGCGCGGCGGCCCGCGCGCGACACCGCCCGGCCCGCGAGACCGACCGTCCGACGCGAGACCGAGTGCCCGGCGGTCGGTCTCGGCGACGAGCGCGTGCGCGGCCGGCGGGCGGCGCGCACGCCGCGGCCTCGGCGAGGCCGTGAACTCGTGGCAGGTGGTGCGCACCGTAGAAGTCGGCGAGGGTGAGGCGCGCGGCGTCCTCGGCAGCGGGGGCCTCGTGCGCGGCGACGGCGACGACGGCGAGCGCGTGCATCCAGCCGCCGGCGAGCACCCCGAGCAGCATCAGGTACGGCACGCTGACGGCGTGCGCGTCGCGCGGCGACGACCCGAAGCCGACGACGTCGGCGGTCGCCCGGCGGGCGGAGGCCACGGCGCGCTCGAGCCGGTCGGCGGTGCGCGCCGCGACCTCGCCCGCCTCGCCCGTCCCGACTCCGCGGAGCGCGGTGACGGTCTCGTCGATCTGGGCGAACAGCGCCTCGGCGGTGGCCCCCTCGTTGCGGATCACCTTGCGGCCGATGAGGTCGTTCGACTGGATCGCCGTCGTGCCTTCGTAGATCGTCATGATGCGCGCGTCGCGGTAGTGCTGCGCGGCGCCGGTCTCCTCGATGAAGCCCATGCCGCCGTGCACCTGGATCGCGTCGCTCGTCAGCGCGACGGCGTCTTCGGTGGCCCAACCCTTGAGGATCGGCACGAAGAACTCGGCGAACGCGAGGTCGGCGGCGTCCTCGGATGCCTCAGCGCGATCGAACAGGTCGCCGACGTACACCCCGAGGGCGCGCATCGCGAACACGTCGCTGCGGATCGAGAGCAGCAGACGCCGCACATCGGGGTGCTCCGCGATCGGCGCGTCGCCGCCGCGCTCGAGCACGCGACCCTGCATGCGGTCCGCGGCATATGCCTCGGCCTGCTGGAGGGCGCGGTCGGCGATGCCGGTCGCCTGGAAGCCCATCCCGATGCGCGCGGAGTTCATCATCACGAACATGCCGGCAAGCCCGCCGCCGACCTCGCCGACGAGGTAGCCCGTGGCGTCCTCGTAGGAGAGCACACACGTCGGCGACCCGTGGATGCCCAGCTTGTGCTCGATCGCGACGGTCTCGACGCCGTTGCGGTCGCCGAGCGAGC
The DNA here is from genome assembly GCA_003248845.1 of Microbacterium sp. Classification (GTDB taxonomy): domain Bacteria; phylum Actinomycetota; class Actinomycetes; order Actinomycetales; family Microbacteriaceae; genus Microbacterium. Next base: position 2,419 of record QFPD01000347.1, read on the forward strand.
CGTCGGCGTTGACGAGGTACTTCGGCGCAACGAACAGCGACAGTCCCTTGGCGCCCTCGGGGGCGCCAGGCGTGCGCGCGAGCACGAGGTGCACGATGTTCTCGGCCACGTCGTGGTCGCCCCACGTGATGAAGATCTTCTGGCCATTGATCGACCACGAGCCGTCATCGCGCGGCGTCGCGATCGTACGGATCGCGCCGAGGTCGGTGCCGGCGGCCGGCTCGGTGAGGTTCATCGTGCCGGTCCACTCGCCCGAGACGAGCTTGGCGAGGTAGATCTCGCGCAGTTCGTCCGACGCCGCGGCATCCAGGGCGTGGATCTGTCCCGCGCTCAGCAGCCAGCACAGCGCGAACGCCGCGTTCGAGGCGTTCCAGATCTCGCCGAGGCCCGCGCGGATCGAACCGGGCAGCCCGTCGCCGCCGGCGGAGGCGGGCGCCTCGGCAGTGACCCAGCCGGCCTCGACGAAGGCGGCGTATGCCTCGGCGAATCCGTGGGGCAGGTGCACCTGGCCGTCGACGAGGCGCGCACCCTCGCGGTCGCCGACCTGCTCGAGCGGCGCGAGGACGAATGCCGCGAACTCGCCCGCTCCCGCGATGATGTCGGCTCCGTCGTCGGCGGTGAGCTCGCCGCCGGTCGCGCGCGCGACGATGTCGGTGCCGAACGCCTCGCGATAGAGGAAGGCGTAGTCGGCGACGGGCGGCTGGTAGTCGGTGGCCATGGCGGGCTCCTCGCTGAGACGGCCGGGCGAATGCCCGAGATGAGACTAAAGCCCAGTGTAGATGAAACTCAGTGTCACGTCGCGGCCGATGCTGCGATCGCCCGTCGCGGCGCTACCCCCTCGCCCAGACAAGGAGCGCGGGCCAGGATGGAGCGCATGGCATACGCGATCCCCGCACCGATGCTGGCCAAGGCCGTGCCCGCCATCCCCGACCCCGCGAAGACGCCGGGCGGGCTCTCGTTCGAGCCGAAGTGGGACGGGTTCCGTGCGCTCGTGTCGTGGGACGGCAGCGACGTGATCATCGGCTCGCGGGGCGCGAAGCCGCTGACGCGCTACTTCCCCGAGCTCGCCGAGGCGTTCGCGGCGCTCCTGCCGGAGCCGTGCCTGCTCGACGGCGAGATCGTCGTCGCCCGCCCCGCGAAGAACGGCGCGGCGGCCAACGGCACAGACGACGACACCCCGGCGCGCCTCTCGTGGGAGGCGCTGTCGCAGCGCATCCACCCCGCCGACTCGCGCGTGCAGCAGCTCAGCCACACCGACCCGGCGCAGTTCGTCGCC
>QFPD01000348.1 GCA_003248845.1 Microbacterium sp.
CGAGGCGCGCGCACACGCCGTCGAGCTCGGCCATGCCCGCCCGATAGTGCTCGGTCGCGCGCGAACGCCAGTCGGTGGCATCCGCGAGCGCCACGACCCGCGCTCGCAGACGCACGACCCCGTCCTGCGCGCGCATCACGCGCAGACGGGCGGCGTCGAGCGCGTCGAGAAGGGGCGAGTCGATGAGCGAGACCATGCCCCGACACTGGCCGCGACGCGCGATGCGCGGCGGCCAGGACGGCGAATCTGTGGACGGATCCGCGAGATCCGCCGCTGTGGAGGAGGCGATGAGCACTTCCGCGGCGGCGCGCGGCTCGCCAGAATGAAGGGATGCCGCACGTCACCGCGCCCTTCCGCGTCGTCTTCGTGTGCACCGGCAACATCTGCCGCTCACCGATGGCGGAGATCGTCTTCCGTGACTTCGCCGAACGGGCCGGCCTCGGCGATCACGTCGCCTCGTCCAGTTCGGGCACCGGCGACTGGCATGTGGGTGAGCGCGCCGACGTCCGCACGATCGAGGCGCTGCATCGTCGCGGGTACGACGGCGAACGCCATCGCGCTCGGCAATTCACCCTCGCCGACTTCGATCGCAACGACCTCGTCGTCGCGCTCGACCGTTCGCACGAACGCATCCTCACGAGCTGGGCACGCACCAACGACGACGTCGACAAGCTCGCGCTCCTCCTCTCCTTCGCGCCGTCCGTCGGGGACGGGTGGGATGTGCCCGATCCGTACTACGCCGGCCCCGCGATGTTCGACGAGGTGCTCGCTATGATCGAGAGTGCGACCCGGGCGCTCTTCCGGCAGCTCGAACCCGCCATCCGGCCATCGTCTCCTCGAAGCGAAACCTGAGCGCCCGTTTCATCGAACGGAGCCTCGTGACCACCTCCCTGCCTCCCCAGCCTCTGAGCCCCCTCGACGGGCGCTATCGCGCCGCCGTCGCCGGCCTCGCCGACTACCTCTCCGAGGCGGGACTCAACCGCGCCCGGGTCGAGGTCGAAGTCGAGTGGATCATCACGCTCGCGAATCGCGGGTTGTTCGGAGCGACGCCGCTGACGGCGGCTCAGCAGGGGAGCCTGCGGAGCCTCTACCGCGACTTCGGACAGGCCGAGATCGACTGGCTCGCCGAGAAGGAGGCCGTCACGCGCCACGACGTGAAGGCCGTCGAGTACCTCGTGCGCGACCGGCTGGCATCCCTGGGGCTTGATGCGATCGCCGAGCTCACCCACTTCGCCTGCACGAGCGAGGACATCAACTCGGCCTCCTACGCGCTCACCGTCAAGCGCGCAGTCGAGAACGTCTGGCTGCCGAAGCTCCGCGCCGTCATCTCCGCTCTGTCGGAGCTCGCCCGCGAGCATCGGGATGCCGCGATGCTCTCCCGGACGCACGGCCAACCCGCGACCCCGTCGACGATGGGCAAGGAGCTCGCGGTCTTCGCCTGGCGCCTGTCGCGCGTGGCCGACCAGATCGCGGGCGGTGAGTACCTCGCGAAGTTCTCCGGCGCGACCGGCACCTGGTCGGCGCACCTGGCCGCCGCCCCCGACACCGACTGGCCCGAGCTCTCGCGGACCTTCATCGAAGGCCTCGGCATCCACTTCAACGTGCTCACGACCCAGATCGAGTCGCACGACTGGCAGGTCGAGCTGTACGACCGCGCGCGCCACGCGGGCGGCATCCTGCACAACCTCGCGACCGACATCTGGACGTACATCTCGATGGGCTTCTTCGCGCAGATCCCGGTCGCGGGCGCGACGGGGTCGTCGACGATGCCGCACAAGATCAACCCGATCCGGTTCGAGAACGCCGAGGCGAATCTCGAGATCGCGGGGGGGCTGTTCCAGACCCTGGCATCCACTCTCGTCACGAGCCGAATGCAGCGCGACCTCACCGACTCGACGACGCAGCGCAACATCGGCGTCGCCTTCGGACACTCGCTGCTCGCGCTCGACAACCTGCAGCGGGGCCTCACCGAGATCCTCCTCTCTCGCGACGTGCTGCTGGCCGACCTCGACGCGAACTGGGAGGTGCTCGCCGAGGCGATCCAGACTGTCGTCCGCGCCGAGATCGTCGCCGGGCGCTCCGAGATCACCGACCCCTACGCCCTCCTCAAGGAGCTCACGCGCGGCCGCCGCGTCGGCGGGCCCGAGTTGGCGGCCTTCGTCGAGGGTCTCGACATCGGCGAGGATGCCAAAGCGCGCCTCATCGCACTGACGCCCGCGACCTACACAGGCCTCGCCGACGCCCTCGTCGACGAGCTCTAGCCGGAGCGGGGCGGTGCCCGTCGAAACGGCACGCAGCGCGCTACGCGGCAGCCCGCGCGAC
>QFPD01000064.1 GCA_003248845.1 Microbacterium sp.
CGCTCACCGGTCGAGCCGATGTACATGCCGGGGCGCTTGCGCACGGCCTCGAGGCCTTCGAGCACCTGGATGGCATCTGCCCCGCACTCGTTCTCGACTCTCTTCGCCTGCGCGGGCTGCGTCGTGGGGATGTCCTCGGGAACGCTGTCGGGGGTATCGGATGTCATAGGTTTCGAGCGCTCCTGGCGTGGCGGATGATCGAGGCGCCTCCTGATCGGAGACATTCCATTCTATCGGGTTCACGCTCCGTTTCGCCCGCTGAACGGCCCTGTGGCGCCACGAAAGAGGTGCGGAGGTCGACGGACCTCCCTCACCCGTAGGTATCGCGAGGGCCGCGCCCTGGAACGGCTCTGGGGCCCCATTTCCACGAGGGGACGTCGGGTCCCACGAAACGGACGTTCTGCACGTTCGCGTCGGGGAAGCGTCGCATGAGCTGGGTCACGATCTCCGCGCGCATGAGCTGCAGGTTCTTCGCCCACGCCGTCGAGTCGCACTGAACCGTGAGAATGCCGCCCTCGAGAGCCACGGGATTGGCGTGCCGTGCCGTCTCGGCACCGGTGACCTCCTCCCACTGGAGCACGAGGTCCTCACGCGCAAGCTGGGCGTCCCACCCGGACTGGCGGGTGAGGTCGCCGAGGGCGTCACCCAGACCCTTCGGGTCGCGACCGGGCGCGAACGGCTGCTTGTCATCGTCGTCGACGGCGCGCTTGCGTCGGCGGCGCGCGGCGCGCGGCGAGGGTTCGAGACCGCGCAGGCGCAGGTAGGTTCCGATCGTCTCGGGAACGTCGTCAGACATCGGAACCCCCTTCCTCGAGTTCATCCTCGGCGACGATCGTCCCCGCGACGACCCGGACTGTGCGGGCGCGCAGGGCGAGCGGGACGTCGGCCTCGACGGCCGCCGTCACGACCACTTGCTCGTAGCCTTCGACGAGCGCGGCCAAGCGCGCGCGTCGATCGGCGTCGAGTTCGGCGAAGACATCGTCCAGGATGAGGATCGGGTCTCCCAGCTGCGACTGCGCACGCAGCAGCTCGGCGGATGCCAGGCGCAGCGACAGTGCGACAGACCACGACTCCCCGTGCGAGGCATATCCCTTCACCGGGAGCCCGCGGACACGCAGAAGAAGGTCGTCGCGATGGGGACCGACGAGCGTGAGTCCTCGGTCGAGCTCGGCCGCACGTTTGTCGGCCAGCGCGGCACGGAACTGCGCCCGGATCTCCGCGGCCTGAGCCGGCGGCGACGCGGCGGCACGCGGGTCCGAGGACCCCGCGTCCCCCGCACCCGCGTCGACGTCATCCTCGGGGTCGCCGCCGCCGATTGACAGCGCCCATTCGAGTTCCGGCCGATGGTCCTCACCGGCGATCGCGGTGTATGCCGCGGCGACCGGTCCGGTGAGGTCAGCCGCCAGCGCGAGCCGAGCGCGGATGATGTCGGTGCCGAGCGCGACGAGCTTGTCATCCCACACATCGAGCGTCGACAGTGCGTCGCCGCGAATGCCGCGGGCGCGCGCCGACTTGAGCAGGGCGGTCCGCTGCTTCAGCACGCGGTCGTAATCTCCGAGCACGCCGGCCATGCGCGGCGCACGCTGAATGAGGAGCTGGTCGGCGAAGCGTCGCCGTGCCGACGGGTCGGCACGGACGATCTGCAGGTCTTCCGGCGCGAACAGCACGACCTGCGCGTAGCGCGGGAGCTCCGACGTCTTCACCGGTGAGCCGTTGACGCGCGCCTTGTTGCTTCCGATCCGGTTCAGCTGCGACTCCAGAAGCACGCGGCGTTCGCCGTAGGCGAGGCGCATGCGCACGATCGCGGCATCCGCGCCGTCGCGCACCATCGGCGCATCCTGCGACACGCGATGCGAACCGAGCGTCGCGAAGTAGCCGATCGCCTCGGCGAGATTCGTCTTGCCCTGTCCGTTCCTGCCGACGAAGACGTTCGCCCCGACCGCGAGCGTGACGTCGGCGACCGCGTAGTTGCGGAAGTCGACGAGACTCAGCTGATCCACGATCACCGATTCAGCCTAATTGGGGGGCCGGACGGTGATCGCGCTCAGCGCAGAAGCAGGTTCGGCTGCAGCAGGTACTTGAAGCTCTCCGGCGTACCCGAGGTCTGGGGCGTGATGAGAACGGGGCTCAGCTTGTTGGCGTTGTCGCTCGAGGTGAACGTGATGCGCGCGAATTCGCTCTTGACGGCGCCGAGGGCTTCGAGGAGGTACTGCGGGTTGAGGCCCAGCGTCACCTCTTCACCGGTCAGCGTCGCGTCGACCGACTCGGTTGCCCGCGCTTGCTCGGTGCCCGCGGCATCCATCGACACGCCGTCCTCGGTGAACGTGAACCGCAGCGGCGCCGAACGGTCGAGCACGAGCGACACACGACGCACGGCCTCGGCGAGATCGGCGGTGTTCACGACCGCGTAGTGATCGGTCTGCTCGGGGAAGAGGCGGCGCACGGGCGGGAAGTTGCCCTTGATGAGAAGCGACGTCACAGTCTTGTTACCGGACGTGAACGCGATGATCTCCCGATCGCCCGATCCCGAGAAAGACACCTGGATGTCACCGGAGTGCGCGAAGGTCTTGCCGACCTCGGTGAGCGTGCGCGCAGGGACGAGCGCGGTGGTGGACTCGTCGCCGGCGACGGTGCCGCCGTCCCACTGCACGTCACGGAGGGCGACGCGGTAGCGGTCGGTCGCGACGAGGCTGAGCGACGTGCCGGCGACCTCGAGCTGCACACCCGTGAGGACCGGGGTGACATCGTCGCGCGAGGCCGCGAAGGCGACCTGCGAGATCGCTGTCGCGAAGTCATCGGCCGGTACGAGGCCGGACTCACCAGTCACCTCGGGGATCGCGGGGTATTCCTGTACCGGCATCGACGCGAGCGTGAACCGGGCGGAGCCGCACGTGAGCAGGATGCCGTCGTCTTCCGTGACCTCGATCTGGATCGGGGCGTTGGGCAGGCGACTCGCGATCTCGGAGAGCAGCCGGCCGTGGACGAGGATCGTGCCCGGCTCGTCGACGGTCGCTTCGATGGTCGTCCGCGCCGAGGCCTCGTAGTCGAACGCTGCGAGCGACAGGCCCTCGTCGGACGCCTCGATGAGCACGCCAGCCAGGATGGGCTGCGGGTTGCGCTGGGGCAGGAGCTTGACGACGAATGACACGGCCTCGCTGAAGACGTCGCGATTCACGTGGAACTTCACTGGTGCTCCCTGGGGGTCGGCTCGGGCGTCTCCATGCTAGTGCCCGGTCTCGTGATTCTCGCAGGGCTGCTTTCGCGGCGCTCGCCGGCCGCCCTGGTGATCGAATCGGATTTCTCTAGATGGATCTCTGTCATGGTGTTAACAGCTGTGGAAACTGTGGATAACCGCGGCGATCCCGCTCCAGGAGCGGAAACCACACGTGTGTAAGTTGTGAGCGAGCTGCGGATGCCGGTGATGGAGCGGGAACGCGGGACACCGACGACGCGGTCGATCATCCACAGTGATCGCGGATCCGTTCACAGGCATCCCGATTCGAAGGCAAGTTATCCACAGGCTCTCCACACTGTGAAGAACGCGAATAGTGGAGGACACCGCCGCTCGATGTCAAGTCGCAGGTGTCGATCGCCCGGCGAGGGTCATCGTGAGACGCGACCGAGCTGCGTCGTGATCTCCGAGACCTGGTTGTAGATCGAGCGGCGTTCCTTCATGAGTTCCGCGATCTTCTTGCACGCATACATCACGGTCGTGTGGTCGCGATTGCCGAAAAGCTGACCGATCTTCGGCAAGGACAGGTTCGTACGCTCGCGGCAGAGGTACATCGCGATCTGTCGCGCGGTCGCGACCGATTGCGAACGGCTCGAGCCGTAGAGGTCGTCGACCGACAGTCGGAAGTACTGGGCCGTCGCGGCGATGATGTCGGTCGGAAGGATGACGTTGGCGTCGTCGGTGTCGACGATGTCGCGGAGCACGGTCTGAGCCAGTGCGATGTCGAGCGTCGAGCGGTTGAGGCTCGCGAAGGCCGAGACACGGATGAGCGCCCCCTCGAGTTCGCGGATGTTGCTGGACACCTTGGTCGCGATGTACTCGAGGACCTCGTCGGGAACGAGAAGACGCTCGGACTGCGCCTTCTTGCGCAGAATGGCGATGCGCGTCTCGAGGTCGGGAGCCTGGACATCGGTGATGAGGCCCCACTCGAACCGGCTGCGCATGCGGTCTTCGAATCCGGTGAGGTGGCGCGGCGGGACATCGCTCGTGATGACGACCTGCTTGTCGTGGTCGTGCAGCGTGTTGAACGTGTGGAAGAACGCTTCCTGCGTCTCTGCCTTGCCCTGCAAGAACTGGATGTCGTCGATCATGAGGATGTCGACGTCGCGATACCGAGCCTGGAACGCCGAGCCGCGGTTGTTGGCGATCGAGTTGATGAAATCGTTCGTGAACTCTTCGCTCGAGACGTATCGCACGCGGATGCCGCTGTACAGGCTCAGCGCGTAGTCGCCGATCGCGTGCAGCAGGTGCGTCTTGCCGAGGCCGGAATCCCCGTAGATGAACAGCGGGTTGTATGCCTTGGCGGGCGCTTCGGCGACGGCGACGGCGGCCGCGTGAGCAAAGCGATTGGACTGGCCGATGACGAAGTTGTCGAAGGAGTACTTCGGATTCAGCCGGGTGTCGCTGCGCGAGGCGCCCGGAGCGATGTCAGCGATGTCCTCGATGCCGGGGCGCGAGATCGGTGGGGCGAGGGGGCCGGACAGCGGTGCCGTGGAACCGGATGTCTCGGACACACCGCCGGGAGGCTGGACCGGGATCGGCGCGGTCAGGTGCGCGTCGGCGAGTTCGGGGTTCACCACCACACGGAATGACGTCGCGCTCGGCTCGGCGTCAACGCGGGCGAGCGCCTCCATGATGGGAGCGCGCAGCCGCTTGTTCAGCTGGGCTGCGGTGAGGTCGTTCGGCACGTCGAGATACAGGGTTCCACTCATCACTCCCTGCGCGACGGCGAGGCTGAGGAAGCCCTGCATCTGAGGGGTCACGCGCTCGTCGGCATCCAGCAGGGCGCGCGCAGCGGTCCAGACCGGAACATCTGGAACGTCGTGCTGAGACAATGCAACCCCCTGTGGATAACTACCCGAGCCACGGTAGTCAGCGACCCTGTCGAGGGCAAAATCCACTGTAGTTCCGGCCCGCGTGTCCTTGCCAGTGGTCATCCACAGGCGGTGGATAATATCCCTTCGGTCCGTGTCGGTTTGAGGTCTGGGGCGACTCGACGTATCCTCAATAGGTTGACTTATGCCCACCTGGGCAGTCCCCTGTACCTGTGTCCCCGGTCTAGAGCGTTCGGGTGACCCGCCGATCCGGAGTGATCCACATGAGCAAGCGCACGTTCCAGCCCAACAACCGCCGCCGCGCCAAGAAGCACGGCTTCCGCGCCCGCATGCGTACGCGTGCCGGCCGTTCGATCCTGTCGGCGCGTCGCGCCAAGGGTCGTACCGAGCTCTCGGCCTGACCTTCTCGCGGTGCTGGCGCGCGGGAATCGCATCACCCGCGGGGCGGAGTACAGAGCCGTCGTCCGCGGGGGGTCCCGTTGCGCCGGTCCGCATACGGTGACCTACGTCGTCACCGCGTCCGAATCCGTGCACGAGCCGTCGACATCTGGTCGCGCGGCTCGTTTCGGCTTCATCGTGAGCAAGCAGGTGGGCTCAGCAGTGACCCGCAACACCGTACGCAGGCGACTGAAGGCTGTCTGCGCAGAGGCATTGCCGAGCGTCGCGCCCGGCACCGATGTGGTGATCCGGGCGCTGCCGTCCGCGGCGGTCGCCGACTTCGCGGCGCTGCGGGCCGAGGTCGTCCGCTGCCTGAACCGGCGAGCCGCCGCGTGAGCGTCACGACGCTGCCGTCCTACGCGCTCGGGACCGGCCGCTTCTCGGCATCCGACGTCCTTTCCGCGGTTCCGCTTCTTCCCCGCAATGCCGGTCTTGCACTCCTGCACGGATATCGGGCGACCATCTCGCATGTCTACGGCGACGTCTGCAAGTACTACCCGTCGTGTTCCGCGTACGCCGTCGGCGCCGTCCAGCAGCACGGTCTGCTCAAGGGCTCCGCGCTGACCGCCGCGCGTCTCGCACGCTGCCATCCATGGGCACGCGGAGGCGTCGACGACGTGCCGCTGCACCGCAACTTCCGACACGAGCTGACTCGGCACGGCTTCGTCGTGCCCGCTACCGACTGCCCTCCCGTGGGTACGTCGCCCAGAAAGGACTGATCCGTGCTGGATCTTCTGTACCGCGCCGCCGCCACACCTACTCCGGTGGTGCCGACACCGACGACGCCGATGCCCGGCACGAGCCTGGACTTCTTCAGCGCGATCATGTGGCCGTTCAAATGGATCGTCGAAGCGATCCTGGTGTTCTGGCACTGGATCTTCACGGCGATCGGCCTGCCGGCAGACGCAGGTCTGACCTGGGTGCTGTCGATCATCGGTCTGGTCGTCGTCGTGCGCTCCGCACTCATCCCGCTGTTCGTGCGGCAGATCAAGAGTCAGCGCAAGATGATGGAAATCGCTCCTGAACTGCGAAAAGTTCAGGAGAAGTACCGCGGCAAGAAGGATCAGCTGTCGCGTGAGGCGATGAGTCGCGAGACGATGGCTCTCTACAAGAAGCACGGCACCACGCCGGTGTCGAGCTGTCTTCCGCTCCTTGTGCAGATGCCGATCCTCCTCGGCATGTTCTACACGCTGTCGGACGTCAAGAAGCACGCCGAGTGGGGCGTGGGCGGCGTCGGCCTGCTCAGCAAGGATCTCACCTGGCAGTTCTACGAGGCGAAGCTCTTCGGCGTCGCTCCCCTGCACACGAGTCTCACCGAGGCTGTCGGCCAGAAGCCGGATGGCTGGGAGGCGACCGTCGCGTTCCTCGTGGTCCTCGTCATCCTCATGATCGCGTCGCAGTTCATCACCCAGCTGCAGATCATCTCGAAGAACCTCTCGCCTGAGGCCAAGACCGGTCAGGCGTATCAGATGCAGCGCATCATGCTCTACATCCTCCCGCTCGCCTTCATCTTCTCGGGCGTCTTCTTCCCGCTGGGCGTCGTGCTCTACTGGTTCACCTCCAACATCTGGACGATGGTGCAGCAGTTCCTCGTCATCCGGAACCTGCCCACGCCCGGCTCCGAGGCGGCGAAGGCGCGTGAGGAGCGCCTGGCGCGCAAGGGCAAGGCCCTGGATGCCTCGGGGAAGGTCATCCCGATGGAGAAGTACGAGGCGGAGCAGAAGCGTCTGTATGAGGAGGCGCAGAAAGCCAAGGCGGAAGCACCGAAGCGCCAGCAGCCCGTCAGCAAGCAGCGCGCGAAGAAGCAGGCGCAGAAGAACAAGCCGCAGGGCGAGTCCTGAGCGGGGCGGGAGAAGAACGATGAGCAACACGACTGACCAAGCGGGTACGCACGTGGACGGCGCGGGCGCGTCGACGAGCGTCGAGCAACTCGAGCAAGAGGGCGACATCGCAGCGGACTACCTCGAGGGTCTGCTCGACATCGCCGACATCGACGGTGATCTGACTCTCGATGTGCGTGCCGGACGCGCATACGTCTCCGTGGAGAACGATGACGAGGACGCGCTCGCGCTGATCTCGTCTCCCGACACGGTGCAGGCGCTGCAGGAGCTCACGCGGATCGCAGTACAGACGCAGACCGGGCGGTTCTCCCGTCTGATCCTCGACGTGGGCGGGTCGCGCGATGCGCGACAGCGACAGCTCGAGAACCTGGTCGACCGCGCGATCGCTCGTCTCGACGAGGGCGCGTCGCAAGCATCGCTCCCCGCCATGTCGAGCTACGAGCGGAAGCTGGTGCACGATGTCGTCGCCGCGCGGGGGCTCGTGTCCGAGTCCTACGGCGAAGGCGCCGACCGGCACACGGTGATTCGCCGCGGCTGACGCCGGGCGTTTCACGTGAAACACCGAGATGATCGAGGTCGAGCCGACTGAGGCATCCGTCGTCTTCGGCGAGCACATCGATCGCGCCCGCCGGTTCGCGGCAGCACTGGGTGAACACGGCGAGGAGCGCGGTCTTATCGGGCCGCTGGAGCCGCCGCGTCTGTGGACGCGTCACATCCTGAACTCGGCCGTCGCCGCACCGCTCTTCCCCACCGGCGGCGTCGTCGGAGACGTCGGGTCGGGTGCGGGACTGCCCGGGATCGTCCTCGCGATCGCGCGTCCCGATGTGCAGTGGGTCCTGATCGAGCCGATGGAACGCCGAGTCGCCTGGTTGCAGGAGCAGACCTCCGCTCTGGGCCTCGCGAACGTGGAAGTGCTACGTGCGCGTGGCGAAGACTGGACACGTGGACCGGTGCTGGATGCGGTGACCGCTCGTGCCGTGAGTGCACTGCGCACACTCATCCCCCTGACGGCTCCCCTGCTGCGCGCCGGTGGTGAGCTGATCCTTCTCAAAGGCGCGAACGCGCAGAACGAGATCGGGGCGGCGGAGAAGGCGATTCGGAAGTACAAGCTCCAGGATGTGCGCGTCGAGGTCGTGGGTGAGGGTGTCATCTCCGAGCCGACACGCGTCATCCGCGCCACGGCGGCGGGCTGACGTCACGCGACGTTGCCAGCTGTCGGTGCGTGTGTGAGAAATGCGACGTGCGCGCTAGCGTTCGGGTATGTCCGATTACGCGGTGCCGAATCTGCCATCTCGCGATCTCGATGACACGCGCGCGTTCTACGGAAGGTTCGGTTTCGAGCAGGAGTATCGCGATGCGGGTTGGCT
>QFPD01000349.1 GCA_003248845.1 Microbacterium sp.
CGACGATCCGGTCGAGGCGGTTGGGCCCCACGCCCGAGCCGGTCGAGGCGCCGCCCGCCGTCGCCGAGGAGGACGTGACGAAGGGGTAGGTGCCGTGGTCGACGTCGAGCATCGTGGCCTGGCCGCCCTCGAAGACGACGACGTCACCGGCATCCAATGCCTCGTTCAGCAGCAGCCCCGTGTCGGCGACCATCGGACGGAGGCGCTCGACATAGGAGAGCAGGTCATCGACGACCTCGTCGCACGTGATGGCGCGGCGATTGAAGACCTTCACGAGCAGGTGGTTCTTCTGATCGAGGGCCCCCTCGACCTTCTGCCGGAGGATGTTCTCGTCGAAGAGGTCTTGGATGCGAATGCCCACGCGGTTGATCTTGTCGGCGTAGCTCGGGCCGATTCCGCGCCCGGTCGTGCCGATCATGCGCTTGCCGAGGAAGCGCTCGGTGACCTTGTCGAGCGTGCGGTGGTACTGCGTGATGACGTGGGCGTTCGCGCTGATCTTGAGGCGCGAGGTGTCGAGGCCGCGCGCGCGCAACGCCTCGAGCTCACCGAAGAGCACCTCGAGGTCGACGACGACGCCGTTGCCGATGACGGCGTTGACGCCGGGCGACAGGATGCCGCTCGGCAAGAGGTGCAGCGCGTACTTCTCGTCGCCGATCACAACCGTGTGGCCGGCGTTGTTGCCGCCGTTGAACTTGACGACCCAGTCGGTGCGCTCCCCGAGGAGGTCGGTGGCTTTGCCCTTGCCCTCGTCTCCCCATTGGACTCCGACGATCACGATGCCTGGCATGGGCTCACTCCCCCGTTATCGGACGGTTACGCCTCAGTCTATCGGGCGGGGCCGACGGCGCCCCGTTCACGCCATGTCCGCCGACGGTGACGAGCGTCGTGTCGCTCTGCTGATCCGAGACGACCACCGTCGCGGTGCGCTCACCCGTGGAGGTCACACGGTCCCCGGAGAAGACGACCGAACCCCAGTCGACCGTCGGGAACTCCGGCGAGGCACCCTCGGTGAGCGTCACGACCGTACCCGCGGGCAGCTGCACGCCGAGCGGCGTCGGCTCGACGGCGTTGATCAGCAGATCACGCGACTGCAGCTGGTCATCGGCATCCCGCCAGGTCGCCGTCACCGGGAACTCGGTCGATGCGTCGACCTCGCCCTTGGCGGCACCGGCGATGCCCTTGATCAGGCTGAGTCCTTCCGTCGAGGTGGCCGCGTGGTTCTCGAGAGCGACGGATGCCGTGGCATCCCGCGCGACCGTCACCACCGCCGACGTCCCCTGGATCTCGACACCGGTGCCGGACCACACCGGGGGACCTTCGCCCCGTTGAGGTCGAACTCGACCGCCTTGAGCTCGGTCGCCTCGACGGCCTCGATGTCGAACTCCCACGTGCCGCTGATGTCGATGCGCCCCGCGACCGCGTCGCTGAGCGTGCACGTCGCGACACTCGTCGCCGGGTCGGTGATGCAGGTTCCGTACGAGATCGGATCGCCGTTATCGTCCACGCCCCACAGCGGGAACGTGATCGCCTCGGGAAAGTCGAACTGCGCGGGCAAGCCGATCGTGAAGGCTTCGCCCGGCTGCGGGTTCGCGGCCGTGGCATCCCAGGTGCCCTTCAGGGTCGCGACATCGCCGACGGTGAGCTGTCCGCCCGGGGTCGGCCCCGTGATGCTCGTCACCCCGACCACGAGCCGGTTCCCCCCGATTCGGTTCGAAAGCTGACGACGGTGTGTGCGCGCGCATGACGATCTCCTCCCCCAAGAAGACAGAACCGCCGCACTCGGTTATGTCGAGCGGCCTGCACCGCCTCGCTATCAGGTCCGGCGAGGCCTCCCGACCAACAAGCCCCGGGTCCGCCCTCGCTAGACTGGGGCACCATGTCGAAGGTCCTTCAGTCCCTGCCCGTCGGCGAGCGCGTCGGCATCGCCTTCTCCGGGGGTCTTGACACCTCGGTGGCCGTCGCGTGGATGCGCGACAAGGGGGCCGTCCCCTTCACCTACACGGGTGACCTGGGCCAGTACGACGAGGACGACATCGCGTCGATCCCGGGCCGAGCGCTGCAGTACGGCGCCGAGGGCTCGCGCCTCATCGACTGCAAGCCGCTCCTCGTCGAGGAGGGCCTCGTCGCCCTCTCCTGCGGCGCGTTCCACATCCGCTCGGCGGGGCGCACCTACTTCAACACGACGCCGATCGGCCGCGCCGTGACCGGCACCCTGCTCGTGCGCGCGATGAAGGAGGACGGCGTCGACATCTGGGGCGACGGGTCGACCTACAAGGGCAACGACATCGAGCGCTTCTACCGCTACGGCGCGCACGACTTCCCGTACCGCGACTCGGTCGAGAAGGCGTACTCGACCGATGCGAACATCTGGGGCGCGACCCACGAGGCGAAGACCCTCGAGCACCTCGACGTCTCGCTCGAGACGGTCGAGCCGATCATGGGCGTGCGCTTCTGGGACCCGTCGGTCGAGATCGCGACCGAGGACGTCTCGATCACGTTCGAGGCGGGCCGGCCCGTCGCGATCAACGGCCAGAGCTTCACCGACGTCGTCGCCCTCGTCATGGAGGCGAACGCCATCGGCGGCCGCC
>QFPD01000350.1 GCA_003248845.1 Microbacterium sp.
CGGCTCGCCGCGGCATCCATGCTCGTCGCCGCCGCCGCGATGATCGTGCGTGCGCTCGCGGGCGACGGTGCGGTTCTGCTCATCGGCACCGTCGTGCTGTTCGCTGCGGTCGGCGTCGGCAACGTCGTGCTCCCGCCGCTCATCAAGGCGTACTTCCCCGATCGCACCGGCATGATGACCGCGCTGTACTCCTCGCTCCTCGCGATCGCCGCCTTCGTCCCGCCTCTCGTGGCGGTGCCGGTGGCGGATGCCGCGGGGTGGCGAGTCTCCCTCGGGCTGTGGGCGGCGTTCGCGGTCGCGGCGATCGTGCCGTGGGTCACGATGCTCGTGCGCGCGCGGCGCTCGAGCCCGCTCCCGACGACCGGCGCGATCGACATCGTCGAAGAGCCCACTCCTCGCGTCCTCGGCAGACTGCCGCGAATCCCTCTGGCGTGGGCGCTCGCGCTCACCTTCGCGATTTCGGCGGCGAGTGTCTACGCGTGCTTCGCGTGGCTGCCCGTCGTGCTCGTCGACATGACCGGCCTGGACCACGCCGCGGCGGGGGCTCTGCTCTCGCTGTTCGGCGCGATGGGGCTGCCGTGGTCGATCCTCGTGCCGATCGCCGTCACTCGCTGGAACCGCGTGGGGGTTGTCTACGGCGTCGCGCTCGTCGCGGGTGTCGCGGGGGTTCTCGGCATGGTCCTCGCGCCGACAGCCGCGACAGTGCTCTGGGTGATCCTGCTCGGCACGCCGCAGGGGCTCTTCCCCGCGGTTCTCGTGATGATCCAGCGCCGTTCGCGCACGCACGAGGGCGCGGTCGCGCTCTCGAGCTTCAGCCAGAGCGTCGGCTACGCCGTCGCGGCGCTGTTCCCGCTGGGTTTCGCGGTGCTGCACGAAGCGACGGGCGACTGGCGCGGGGCTCTCGTGAGCCTCGGCATCCTGTTCCTGTTCACGATCCCGGCGGGGATCATCGTGACGCGCACGCGAACGATCGAAGACGAATGGGAGCGCCGTCACGGCGCGTGGTGAACACGCGACCCGCTGAAGAGGTCGCCGTCGTCAGCGAGGTCGTTCAGACGCGCGCGGCGTTGTCGTCCTCGTCCTCGTCCTCGTACTGGTCGGCCCACTTGTCGACGTACTGATCGTCCTCGTGGTGACCGAGTTCCTTCTCAAGCGACGAGAAGTTCACGTTGTACGTGTCGTACTTGAGTTCGCGAGCGATCTTGGTGTGCTTCGCCTTCTGACGGCCACGCCCCATGCGAGACCCCCTCATTTCTGAGTCCTGGGCGGTGCGGCTGCGGTTCGCACTCGTCCGATGCATTCACGATTCGGCCAGGGGCCGGGAAGAGTAGCATTCAGGATAACACGGGGCCTTGTGACCCTCGCGGTTTTGCGGTCCCGACGGTGTGATTCGAGCGGAGAGTGCGACATGGCAGAGGGTGGCGCGGCAGAGGTTCCGATGCACGCGGTGATCGTCGGTGTGATCCCCGACCAGCCGGCGCGGGTGCTGAAGGAAGCGGCGCGCTACGCGAAGCTCTTCGCGGTGCCGCTGATCGTGGCGCACGTCGACATCACGCGCTTCGTCACCTACGAGGACCCCGACGGCTACGTCCACTCCGCCCCGATCGATCTGGATGCCGCGACGGGGCAATCGCAGCTGGCGGCCGTGACGGATGCCGCGACGGCAGCCCTCGGTGCTGCCGGCACGGGGGGTGTGGACTGGTCGGTGCGTCAGCTCGTCGGTGATCCGGCGCTCGCGATCAAGCACCTCGCCGAGCAGGCGCAGGCGCGCCTCATCGTCGTCGGCACCCGCCGCCGCGGATTCGGTGAGTCGGTGCGCGAGTTCTTCACGGGCTCGGTCGCCGCGCGCCTCGCGCACCGCCAGTCCCGCCCCGTGCTCGTCGTCCCTCTCGAGGACCCCGCCGCCGACGACGAGGACCTCTGGCCCGACCTCGCCGAGGGCTGAGGTCGCGCGGGAGCGCACCGGAATCGGAGAACGGCGACAGAGTCGCACACTGGTGTCGCCGACGTCCGATTCTGTTGCGAGACTCCGAATCCGTCAGCCGCGGAGCGCGCGGGTGAGGTCGTGTGCCGCCTCGTCGAGCGCCCGGGAGAGGTCGTCGACGACGGATGCCGCGAGCGCGCCCCCGCGCGCGACGTGCGTGCGCAGGTCGGCTCGGACGTTCGCGCGGAACTCAGCGACGAGCGCGTCGGCGCGGCGCAGCTGCTCGCGGGTATCGGCGCGCGCGGCATCCTCGGCGGTCACGGACGACGCGGCGCGGTGCTGAGCGGCGTCCCCGTCGGCGCGGGCGGCGGCGGCGAGGTCGG
>QFPD01000065.1 GCA_003248845.1 Microbacterium sp.
GATCGCGTTCGGCGCGGTCGCGATGTGGCCGCACGGAACCGCCGCCGGGCTCGAGCCGGGCTCGGCGAGTCTGGCGGTGGACGGGACGACCTTCCCGACGGCGACGGTGCAGGAGATCTCCCCCACCTGCGGGGGCGGAGGTGACTCCGACGTCGCGACGGCGGGATCCACCTGCGAGACCGCGACGGTGACGATCGAAGACGGCGCCCAGGCGGGGGAGCGCGTCGACGTGCAGCTGCAGGGCCCGCTCGCCGCGGGGGGCGTGCGCGCGGGTGACCAGCTCCGGCTGATGATCGCGCCCGTGGCGACGCAGGCGCCCGACGTGCCGGGCGGGGTGGCACCGGGCGTGTCCGTGTTCGGCGTCGTCCGCACCGCGCCGTTCCTGCTCTGGGCGATCGTCTTCGTCGTGATCGTGGGACTCGTGGGACTCGTGGGGCGGTGGCGCGGGCTCCTCGCGATCGTCGGACTCGTCTTCAGCGTCGCGGTCGTCGCGGTGTTCACCCTCCCCGCGCTCCTCCACGGGTCGTCGGGTGTCGCGGTGGCCCTCGTCAGCGCCGGGGCGATGCTCTACGTCGTGCTGTACCTCGCGCACGGTGTCTCGATGCGCACGAGCGCCGCGCTCGCCGGCACTCTCTCGGGCGTGCTGATCACCGCTGTCATCGCGCAGCCTCATGATCGCGACCTCGCGGCTCAGCGGAATCGGCGATGACGGCACCGGCACCCTGGCGGGGATGACCGCCCACCTCGACTTCCAGGGCCTTCTCACCTGTGCCGTCATCATCGCGGGCCTCGGGGTGCTGAACGACGTCACCGTGACGCAGAGCTCCTCAGTGTGGGAGCTGCGCGCCGCCGCCCCAAACGCCTCCCGGCGGCGCCTGTTCGTGCAGGCCATGCGCATCGGGCGCGATCACATCGCATCGACGATCTACACGATCGTCTTCGCCTACGCCGGGGCCTCCCTCGGTGTTCTCCTGCTCGTCTCCGTCTACGACACCCCGCTGCTGAATCTCCTGAGCTACGACGACATCGCCGCCGAGATCGTCCGCACCGTGTGCAGCGGGATCGGGCTCGTCCTGGCCATCCCGATCACGACCGCGATCGCGGTCGCGCTCGTTCCGCCGTCCGGTCGAGACGACCGGCCGGCCACGCCGACGGACGTGAGCGGCGAGGACATGTCGAAGATCGACTGGCTCCGATCTCTCCAGACCTCGATGCCGTCGCAGAGCCGTGCGGGCGACCTGCCACACTAGACCTATGCGATCCTTCCGCGCCGACCGCGCCACGCGCGTCGCGCGCGGCGCGATCGCCGCTTCGATCGCCACTTTCACGGCGCTCCTGTCGCACGTCGTGGCCGGCGGAGACGTCCCCGGGTGGGCGGGGATCGTCGCGCCATGGATTCTCGCCCTGGCCGTGTGCACCCTGCTCGCCGGTCGCGCACTGTCCCTCGTGCGGCTCGCGTCCAGCGTGGTCGTGAGTCAGCTGCTGTTCCACACCCTCTTCGTCATGGGGTCGCCCTCGGCGTCGTCGAGCTCGTCGGGGGCAGCCGCGGGCCATGCGCACCTCCACGGCGCGATGACGACGATGATTCCGGATGCCGCCGATCCCACCCTCGCCGCCCTGTGCGCCGACCCGGTGATGTGGATCGGGCACGCTATCGCCGCCGTGGCGACGATCGTCGCGCTGTACCGAGGAGAGCGCGCCGCGCGGGCGATGCTGGCGCTCGCGGCGGAGCTCCGCGCCTGGGCGCAACGAGTGGTGGCACGTGTCATCGTCACGACGCGCGTGCAGCGCCACCGCGGCATCCACATCTGGATCGCGCCTCCGGCTATCCTCCCCGCCCACCTCACGATCCAGCGGCGCCGCGGCCCGCCTCCGTCGATCGCGCTCTGATCCTGTACTCCGGCCCTTTCGCCGGAGGTCTCGCATGCGCGCCGATCCGGCGCGCGATCGATCGGTGGTCTTCCGTTGTCCCGTTCCCGTACTCTCATCGCCACTCTGTTCCTCGCCGCCGCACTGGTCGTCGGGGCTGCGTCTCCTGCTGCCGCGCACGACGAGCTGGTCGCCAGCTCGCCGTCGCCCGGGGAGCGACTCGATGCGGCACCGAGCGAGGTCTCGCTGACCTTCTCAGCCGACGTCCTCACGATCGGAGCGGCCGTCGTCATCGCGGACGCGTCCGGCCGTGATTGGGCGGCGGGCGCGCCCGTCGTCACCGACGGCGTCGTGACCGTGGCGATCGAGCCGGGCATGACGGACGCCGGGTACGAGATCCGCTGGCGCGTCGTGTCGGAAGACGGACACCCCATCAGCGGACTCGTGCCGTTCACGGTGGGCACGGGCTCGCCGTTGGAGCGGAGCCCCGCGGCGACCGCGGCGCCGACCGACATCCCCGCCGCGGGCGCGGGCGACGCCGTGCAGGAGCAGAGCGCACACGAAGATCAGGCGGTCCTGAGGATCGCGCTGGTCGGAATCGGCGGGGCGATCGTCGCCGCCGCCGTCTTCACCCTCATCCAGCTTCTTCGCCGAAAGAAAGGCACTCCCGCACCGTGAACACCCGCACCACAACCACAACTCGCGTCGGCCTCCTTCTCGCCGCGGCCGCGCTCGCCCTCACCGGCTGCGCGTCTGCTGCGTCCCCCGTCGCATCGCCGACCGCGGAGCGTGACGGGCAGTCCGTCACGATCGCGGATGCCTGGGTCAAGTCCGCCGAGTCCGGCATGTCCGCGGCCTTCGGCACGCTCGAGAACACCTCCGATCACGACATCACGCTCGTGTCGGCCGAGTCGCCGGCATCGACGATGCTCCAGCTGCACGAGACCGTCGCGAACGACTCGGGCGCCATGGTGATGAAGGAGAAGCAGGGCGGATTCGTGATCCCGGCGGGCGGCAGCTTCGCGCTCGAACCGGGTGGCAACCACATCATGCTGATGGACCTGACGGCGCCTCTCGCGGCCGGCGACGAGGCGACGTTCACCCTGACGTTCTCGGATGCGTCGACCTACGAGTTCACGGCGCCCGTCAAGGACTACTCGGGCGCCAACGAGAACTACGAGGGCGGCGACATGCACATGGACATGACGCCCACCCCGACGCCGAGCAACTGATGGCTGCGCCCGATCGGGGCGCGCGTCGATCCGGCTCGACCCGGCGGCAGTTCCTCCTCGGAGGGGCTGTCGCCGGCGTCGGCGCCGCGGCCGCCATCGGCGTGGACCTCGCCCTCAACTCGACATCCGACGCCGCCGCGCCGACCACGCCGTCGGTGCCGCTCAACGGTGACGAGATCGTTCCGTTCCACGGCATCCACCAGGCGGGGATCGACACGGACGCCCAGGCGCACGGCACGTTCGTCGCGCTCGACCTGCGCGACGACGTCGATCGCGAGGGGCTGCGCCGACTCATGCGCATCTTGAGCGACGACGCCGAGCGGCTCACGCAGGGTCGGCCCGCGCTCGCCGACTCGGAACCCGAACTCGCCCTCGCGCCCGCCCGGCTCACGGTCACCTTCGCCTTCGGCCCGGGCTTCGTCGCGCGGGCCTCGGGCCCGGCGCCGGACTGGCTGCGCCCGCTCCCGGCGTTCGCGATCGATCGCCTGCGGGACGAGTTCAGTCATGGGGACCTGCTGCTGCAGATCGCGGCCGACGATCCGCTCACGGTCGCACACGCCACGCGCATGCTGGTGAAGGACACCCGGAGCTTCGCGACCGTGCGGTGGGTGCAGCAGGGCTTCCGTCGCGCGTACGGCTCCGTCGCACCCGGCACGACGATGCGGAACCTGTTCGGCCAGGTGGACGGCACGGCGAACCCGAAGCCCGGAACCGCTGAGTTCGACACCGTCGTGTGGTCGGGGGCGGGATGGCTCGCCGGTGGGACCGGGATGGTCGTGCGGCGCATCCACATGAACCTCGACACCTGGGACAAGCTCGACCGGTCCGGTCGGGAGCAGTCCGTCGGGCGGACTCTGCGCAACGGGGCGCCCCTCACCGGGGTGAACGAGCACGATGAGCCCGACTTCGCCGCCACCACCGCGATCGGCTTCCCGGTCATCCCCGAGTTCTCCCACGTGCGGCGATCCCGTCCGGACGACACGAGCCAGCGCATCTTCCGCCGGGCCTACAACTACGACGAGCGCCCGGCCGGTGCGGACGTGTCGGACTCGGGGCTCGTGTTCGTCTCGTTCCAGGCCGACATCGATGCGCAGTTCACGCCCATCCAGCGGCGCCTGGACGAGCTGGATCTGCTCAACGAGTGGACGACGCCGATCGGTTCGGCGGTGTTCGCTGTGCCCCCGGGGTGCGCGGAAGGCGGTTACATCGGCGAGACGCTACTGGCGTGAGCGTCGGGTGACCCGCCGACGTTCTCCGCCTGCCTCCTGCTGCGCGAGGCCGAGGAGGGTCGGACCCGCTTACGCCGCCCACTCCTTCGCGACGAGGGTCAGCACGTCGTACTCGGCGACGAGCTCGTCGCGGTCGTTGCGGATCACGGCATCCCACCGCACTTCGCCGTACGCGTCGGTCTCGCGCGGAGTGATCTGCTTCGCCGTCAGGGCGACGCGGATGCGGTCGCCGGGCGACACCGGAGTCAGGAACCGCAGGTTCTCGAGGCCGTAGTTGGCGAGCACGGGGCCTGGATCGGGGTCGACGAACAGACCCGCCGCCCACGAGACGAGCAGGTAGCCGTGCGCGACGCGCCCCGGGAAGAACGGGTTCGCGGCGGCAGCCGCCTCATCCATGTGCGCGTAGAAGGTGTCGCCGGTGAAGTGCGCGAACGTCTCGATGTCGGCGAGGGTGACCTCGCGCTCGGCCGAGTCGACGCGGTCGCCGATGCGGAGGTCGGCGAGCGACTTGCGGAACGGGTGGATGCCGGAGGCATCGGCATCCGCGCCCTGATGCCACACGCCGGTGAGGGCCGTCAGCATGCGCGGCGACCCCTGGATCGCGGTCCGCTGCATGTAGTGGAGGACCGCCCGGATGCCGCCGAGCTCCTCTCCGCCGCCGGCGCGGCCGGGCCCACCGTGGAGCAGATGCGGCACGGGCGAGCCGTGGCCTGTCGAGGTGCGGGCGTCGTCGCGGTCGAGGAAGAGGACGCGCCCGTTGTACGCGCCGATCCGACCGAGGAGCTCGGTCGCAACGGCGGGATCGTGCGTCGCGACGCTCGTCACGAGCGAGCCGCCGCCGCGCCCGACGAGCTCGGCGGCCTCGCCGACGGTGCGGTAGCCGAGGACGCTCGTGACGGGGCCGAACGCCTCGATCTCATGCACGGCGGCTCCCGCCAGGGCGTGGTCGGGGTCGAAGGCGAGGACGATCGGGGCGACGAAGGCTCCGTCGGGAGAGGTACCCGTACCGCCGTCGGCGCGCACGACCTCCGGCTCGGCGGTGGAGCCGATGACGACGCGACCGCCCGCGCCCTCGAGCGCGGCGACCTGTCGCAGCACCTCGTCGCGCTGGGCGCGCGAGACGAGCGGACCCATGGTGACGCCCTCGGCGTGCGGATCGCCGAGGATCACGCGCTCGGCGAGCTTCTCGCTCAGGGCGCTGACGAACGCCGGCTCGATCCCCGCCGGGACGATCGTCCGACGGATCGCGGTGCACTTCTGACCCGCCTTCGTCACCAGTTCAGCGAGCACCTGCCGCACGAACGCGTCGAACTCGGGCGTCCCCGGCACGGCGTCGGGGCCGAGCACCGACGCGTTGATCGAATCGGTCTCGCTCGTGAACCGCACCCCCGGCCGCGCCTGCACGCGCAGGCGCTCGGCGGTCGAGGCACTGCCGGTGAACCCGACGGTGTCGCCCAGCTCGAGGAGGTCGAACAGGCCCGGCACCGCGCCGCTCACCAGTTGGAGGGCGCCGCTGGGCAGCAGGCCCGAGTCGGTGAGGATCCGCACCCACGCCTCGGCGAGGTACGCGGTCGGGGTCGCGGGCTTGACGATCGTCGGGACGCCCGCGAGGAAGGCGGGTGCGAACTTCTCGAGCGCCCCCCACACGGGGAAGTTGAAGGCGTTGATCTGCACCGCGACGCCGGGCAGGCGTGTGAACACGTGCCGGCCGAGGAACGACCCGTCCTTCGAGAGCACCTCGACCGGGCCGTCGAGCACGACCTGCGCGTTCGGCAGCTCGCGCCGCCCTTTGGAGGAGTACGTGAACAGCACCCCGATGCCGCCGTCGACGTCGACCGCGGCATCCCGCGCCGTCGCCCCCGCACGGGCAGAGAGGGCGTACAGCTCCTCTTTGCGGGCCGTGAGGGCCTGCGCGAACTGCTTCAGCAGCAGCGCGCGCTGGTGGAAGGTCACGGCGCCGAGACTCGCCTGACCGACCTCGCGCGCGTACGCGACGGCGGCGGCGAGATCGATCCCCTCCGTGCTGACGCGGCAGATCTCCGCGCCGGTCGAGGCATCGCACACGACCGCGGCGTCGCCCGCGTCGGCGGGGCGGGGCGCCCACCAGACATCCTGCAGGTAGCTCGCGAGCACGTCGGTCATGAGTCACTCCATTCGTAGAAGCCGCGGCCCGCCTTGCGGCCGAGGTGCCCCTCGGCGACGAGGCGGCGCAGCAGGTCGGGTGGGGAGAAGCGCGGACCGAAGGCGGCCTCGAGCTCTTCTGCGATGCCGAGGCGCACGTCGAGCCCGACGATGTCGGTCGTGCGCAGGGGTCCGGTCGGATGCCGGTACCCGAGCTCCATCGCGGTGTCGATGTCGGCGGCAGTCGCGACGCCCTCCTCGAGCATGCGGATCGCCTCGAGCCCCAGCATCACTCCGAGTCGACTCGACGCGAACCCCGGCGAATCGCGGACGACGACGGGTGCCTTGCCGAGCGCGTCGACCCAGGCGCGTGCGCTCTCGACGACGGCGGGTGCGGTCGCGGCCCCCGTGACGATCTCGACGAGCGCCGACGCGGGCACCGGGTTGAAGAAGTGGAGTCCGAGGAAGCGCTCGGGGTGCGTGATCGTCGCGGCGAGCGCATCGATCGAGATGGACGACGTATTCGATACGATCGCGGATGCCGGGGCCACGACGCGCGCGATGCGCCCGAGGGCGTCCCCTTTGAGGGCGCGGTCTTCGGGCACCGCCTCGATCACGAGATCGGCGTCCGCGAAGGCGGCGATGTCATCGCCGACCGTCAGCGCGGCTTCGAGGTCGTTCAGGGGGCGGTCGGTCGAGCCGCGCTCGACCGACCGGGCGAGGCTGTCGCCGATGCGCTGCGCCGCGGCATCCGCCGCAGGCGCGTCGCGCTCGATGACCGTCACGCGACTGCCGGCGAGGAGGAACGCGTGTGCGATCCCGGCGCCCATGCGGCCGCCGCCGAGGACGCCCACGCGGGCGGGGGTCGAGGTCATGACGAGGTCTTCCGCTGGCGGCGTTCGAGGAAAGCGGTCATCCGCCGGTGCTTCTCGGCGCTGTCGAAGAGCTCGGCCTGCAGCTCGAGCTCGATCGCGGGGTGGGCGTCGGGCGGCGCGAGCAGGGCGCGCTTGGTCAGCTCCGTCGCCCGCCGGCCGTTCGCGGCGATGCGATCCGCGACCTCGTGCGCCGCCGCGAGCAGCGCCCCGGGCGCGTGCACCGCCGAGACGAGGCCCCACGACAGCGCCGTGTCGGCGTCGATCATGCGGCCGGTGAGCAGCAGGTCGCTCGCGCGGGCGTGGCCGACGATCTCGGGCAGGCGCCACGTCGCGCCGGCCGCGGCGATGATGCCGAGTCCCGTCTCGGGGTTGCCGAACCGGGCGTGCGGGGTCGCGAGACGGATGTCGGCGGCGTACGCGAGCTCCGCGCCGCCGCCGAGCGCGTAGCCGTCGATCGCGGCGATCACGGGCATCGGGAGCTGCCGGATGCGCATGAACACGGTCGAGTTGATGCCGCGACGGGCGTCGGCCGCGGTCCGCTCGCGCAGCTGCGCGATGTCGGCGCCCGACGCGAACACGCCGCCCGCGCCGATGAGGATCAGCGTCTTCCGCTCGACCTCGAGCCGCGCGCACAGCGCGTGCAGCTCGTCGACCATGCCCTGATCGATCGCGTTGCGCGTCGCGGGGCGGTCGAGCGTCGCGACGACGCGGTCGTCGGTCTCGTCGATGCGGACGGCGGCGGTCACGCGGCGCCGCCCGCGGCGGGAGGGGTGGATGCCGCGGCATCCACCCGTTCGACGATCAGCGCGGTGCCCTGACCGACGCCGACGCACATCGTGGCGAGCCCGTAGCGGGCGTCTTCGCGTTCGAGGCGGCCGAGCAGGGTGACCATCAGGCGCGACCCGCTCGAGCCGAGCGGGTGGCCGAGGGCGATCGCGCCCCCGTCGGCGTTGACGATGTCAGGGTCGAGTCCCAGGCGCCGTATCGAGGCGAGCGCCTGTGTCGCGAACGCCTCGTTGAGCTCGACCGCTGCGAGGTCCGCGACCGTGAGGCCGGCTTTCGCGAGCGCCTTCTCGGTCGCGGGCACGGGGCCGAGGCCCATGATCTCGGGGGCGAGCGCGGCGGCGGCGTGCGCGACGATGCGTGCCCGCGGGCGCAGTCCGTGGCGCTCGACCGCGAGGCCGCTGGCGACCACGACCGCGGATGCCCCGTCGCTCAGCGGGCTCGAGTTCCCGGCGGTCACGACCTCGCCGCCCGCGACGACGGGCCGAAGGCGCGCGAGAGCTTCGGCGGTCGTCTCGCGACGGGGCCCCTCGTTCTCGGGCATGGAGAAGGTCGCCTTGTCGCGCGCGGCGAGGCGCGGGTTCGTGAAGCGCCAGCCGATCGAGGTGTCGAACGCCTCACCGGGCTTCGCCCACGCGCGTGCGGGCTTGGCCTGCACCCACGGCGCGCGGGTCATCGACTCGACGCCACCGGCGACGACGATGTCGGCGTCGCCCGCGCGCACGGCGTTCGTGGCGATCGCGATCGCCGACATGCCCGAGGCGCACAGGCGGTTGACCGTGATACCCGGGATGTGGTCGGGCAGACCCGCGAGGAGCACCGCCATGCGCGCCACGTTGCGATTGTCCTCGCCGGCCTGGTTCGCGGCGCCGAGCACGACCTCGTCGATCGCGTCGACAGGCACGCCCGCCAGGGCGACGGCCTGGCGCACGACGAGAGCGGCCAGATCGTCGGGGCGCACGTCCGCGAGCGCGCCGCCGTAACGGCCGACGGGGGTGCGGACGCCGCCGATCAGGTAGGCCTCGGACATCGTCATCCCCTCGTCCGCCATCGTCGGCGAGCTGCGCTTGTTTACAGAACAATCGTTCAGTAATAATGGCAGAGGTGCTGTGGGGCGGCAAGCGGGCGCGACGGCGAGGCGTCTCCCGCGCACCCCGAGGCGCGGAGTGCATAGTGCCAGACTGGAGACATGACCGTGGATGCCGCAGCCGCACGCACCGCCGCGGCGACGCCCGCATCCGCAGCGCTGCCGGCGTCTCCCGCGTCACCGGCCCGCCGTGGCCGCCCGGGCTACGACCGCGCACAGGTCATGACGATCGCGGTGCAGTTGTTCAATGATCAGGGGTACGACGCGACATCGGTCGCCGACCTCGCCGCCAAGCTCGGGCTGACGAAGTCGGCCCTGTACCACCACGTCGAATCGAAGGAGTCGATCCTCGCGGTCGCCCTCGACGACGCTCTGACGGGACTCGAGCGCGCCCTCGACGACGCGGTCGCGGTCGAGGCGACCGCGCTCGCGAGTCTCCGGCACATCGTGCGCGGAGCGGTCGGCGTGCTCACCGCGAAGCTGCCGCAGGTGACGCTCCTGCTGCGCGTGCGCGGCAACAGTGAGATCGAGCGTGCGGCGCTCGAGAGGCGGCGCGCGTTCGACCACCGCGTCACGGCGCTCGTGCGCGAGGCTCAGAGCGCGGGCGATCTCGTCGGCGACATCGACGCCGCCGTCGCAACCCGCCTCATCTTCGGCATGGTCAACTCGCTCACCGAGTGGTACCGCCCGGGCGGGGCCGTCGACCCCGAGCAGCTGGCCGACGACGTGCTGCGTCTGTCGCTCGGCGGGCTCGAGTGCGACCCCGACGGCGGCCGAGCGGTCGGCGGGAGCCTCTGATGGCGGCGGATGCCGCGGCATCCATCCGCACCGGGCCGCACGAGCCGTGGCGCATCGCGCTCGGAGAACTCGACGCCAAGCTCGGGGTCGAGATCGTCGCGCAGTCGGTGGCCGGCGTGATCGCGACGATGCCCGTCGCGGGCAATACGCAGTCGCTCGGCCGTCTGCACGGAGGTGCAAGCGCGGCACTCGCCGAAGCCGTGGGGTCGTGGGCCGCGCTCACCTTCGCGTCGACCCACGGCAAGGCGTGCGTCGGGGTCGACCTCAGCATCACGCACCATCGTGGAGCGCGCGCGGGTGTCATCCGCGCGACGGCGACGCCGCTGCATCTGGGGCGCCGGGTGACGACGCACGAGATCCGCATCGAGCACGAGGACGGCACCCACCTCGCGACCGCCCGCATCACCAACCTCCTGATCGAGCCCGAGTAGCCGAATGCTCTCCACCAGACGCACGGCAGCACCGCCCCCGGGGTGGGAGAGGTGCTGCCGAATCGTTCTCGCGGATCAGGCCTCGCGCGTGGCCGCGCCGCGCGCGAACCCGGCGTCGAAGCCGCGCATCGGCGGCCCCGCGCGTCTGCGGCTGCTCGAAGCGCTCGCCGCGGCATCCCACTCGCTATCGGTGAGCGAGCTCGGCGAGGCGATCGGTGTTGATCAGCCGCGCGCCTCGCGGCTCGTGCAGCAGGCCGTCGACCTCGGGCTCGTACGCCGTGAGGCTGATCCCGACGATGCGCGCCGCACGCGAATCGCACTGACCGACGACGGCGCTCGCGTCGCGCGGGGGTTCCGCGGTCAGCGCCGCGAGCACCTCTCGCAGGCGCTTCGGGGCTTCACCGCCGACGAGCGCGCCGAGCTCGCGCGCCTCCTCGCCAAGCTCGCCGACGCTTGGCCCGACCACCGCTGATCGCACCCGACGGGTGCGCCCCGGCGCCGCGAGCACATGCGGGCGCCGCTCCGCAACCCCCGGCTCGCTTTGGCGGACCGGATCCGTGCCTCGGTTCCGTGGAGGGATGACCGCGTCGACTCTGGCCGCCGATCCGCTGGCCTCACGCCCCCTCGCCCGCTGGGTCTTCTGGCCCGCCGCCGTCGTCATCGTGGGCGTCGCGGCCTTCGCGATCGCCGTGCCGGATGTCGCCGAGCAGACGTTCGCGACGATCCAGTCGACGATCGTGCGCACCTTCAACTGGTACTACGTGCTGATCGCGGCGTTCTTCGTCGCCTTCGTGCTGGTGCTGGGGTTCAGTCGCTTCGGAGACATCAAGCTCGGCAAAGACGACGACGAGCCGGAGTTCTCGACCGGAGCGTGGTTCTCGCTGCTGTTCGCCGCGGGCATGGGCATCGGCCTCGTCTTCTACGGCGTGAGCGAGCCCCTCAGCCACTTCGTCTCGCCCCGGCCGGGCGTCACCGGCACCGAGGCGCAGCTCGCGCAGAGCGCGCTCATCCAGACCTACCTCCACTGGGGCGTGCAGGCCTGGGCGATCTACGTCGTCATCGGCGTCGCGCTCGCCTACGCGATCCACCGCCGCCGCCGTCCGGTGTCGATCCGCTGGGCGCTCGAACCGCTCCTCGGCAAGCGGGTGCGCGGCACCTGGGGCAACGTCATCGACACGCTCGCCCTCGTCGGCACGGTGTTCGGCGTGGCCACCTCCCTCGGCCTCGGCGTCCTGCAGATCGGCGCGGGACTCGGTGCTGCAGGGTTCGGGACGCCCGGCACGGCTGTGCAGATCGTGATCATCGCCGTCATCACGGTGTTCGTCCTCGCCTCGGTGCTCTCCGGGGTGGGGCGCGGCATGAAGTGGCTGTCGAGCTTCAACCTGATCCTCGCCGCGGTGCTCCTCGTC
Source organism: Microbacterium sp. (assembly GCA_003248845.1). Lineage (GTDB taxonomy): Bacteria > Actinomycetota > Actinomycetes > Actinomycetales > Microbacteriaceae > Microbacterium. The sequence goes on from QFPD01000065.1 coordinate 11,835, forward strand.
TTCATCCTGTTCGCCGGTCACACCGAGTACCTGCTGCGCGAATGGGTGCAGTCGATCGGCGCGTACCTGCAGAACTTCGTCGGGCTGAGCTTCACCGTGAGCGCGTTCCAGGGTGAGGCGGGAGAGCAGTGGCAGGCGGCCTGGACGTCGTTCTACTGGGGCTGGTGGATCTCGTGGGCGCCGTTCGTCGGCATCTTCATCGCGCGCGTGAGCAAGGGACGCACCGTGCGCGAGTTCGTCCTGGGCGTGCTCGTCGTGCCGACGCTCGTCGGCATCCTGTGGTTCGCGGTGCTGGGCGGCTCGGCGCTCTACCAGGAGATCCAGAGCCCCGGCTCGATGCTCGCCGCCGACGGTTCGGTCGATCTGCAGGGCGCCCTGTTCCAGCTGTTCCAGCACCTCCCCGGAACGCAGGTGCTCACGCTCGGTGCAATCCTGCTGATCGGCATCTTCTTCGTGACATCCGCCGACTCGGGCGCGCTCGTGATGGGGATGATCGCCACCGGCGGCGACGCCGAGCCGAAGCGCTGGATCCGCGTGTTCTTCACGCTCGCCACGGCCGTCCTCGCCGTGGCCCTGCTCCTCGCCGGAGGGCTCTCGGCGCTGCAGACGGCGGCGATCACGATCGCGCTGCCGTTCAGCGTCGTGATGCTCCTCATCTGCTGGGCGACCGTCATCGCGTTCCGACGGGAGCGCCGCGTCTACGAACGCGCCGAACGCGCGCAGCTGGTCGATTACGTCGGAGAGCACTACGGCCTCGACGTCGAGACGGGCAACGAGCAGGGCGTGCGGATGCCGCGGTGGTGGCGCGCGCGGCGGCATCCCCCGGCCTGACGCGTCGACGGTCGGGTCGCCTCGGCATCCCGCCCGCCCCGGCGCCCCGCCCGCTCCGGGGTCTCGCCCGCTCCGGCAACCCGCCCGAACTGCAAGGGATCGTGCGCGCCACGCCGAGCGCAGCGGGGATGCCGCGGCGTGTCGTCCGCACGACCTTGCAGTCGCGTCGGGCCGCGTGCCGGGACCGGCGCGTTGCGTCGGGTGCGCGCGGCGCCCGGTCAGGCCCGCCGCACGTGCTTCGGCAGGCGCACGAACAGCAGCAGCACGAGCCCCGCGAGCAGCACGATCGCGATGCCCAGAATGCCCCAGTAGGTCGCCCCGAAGGCGACGATGAAGAGGGTCCACATGGCGGGGGAGATGAAGCTCGCGACACGACCCGTGGTCGCGTAGAGGCCGAAGATCTCGCCCTGCATGCCCGCGGGGGTGACGCGCGCGAGGAGCGAGCGCGACGCCGCCTGCGCGGGGCCCACGAACGCGCAGAGGATGAGACCGCCGACCCAGAACGGCGCCTTGCCGCCGTCGTGCAGCAGGAACACCGCGAGAGCGATCACGACCAGGCCCGTGAGCGAGGTCACGATGACGGCGCGCGCCCCGAACCGGTCGTCGAGTCGCCCGGCGATCACGGTCGAGACCCCGGCGACGAGGTTCGCGACGATGCCGAAGATCATGACCTCGTTCGGTGAGAAGCCGAACGCGACGGCGGCGAGGACCCCGCCGAAGGCGAAGACACCAGCGAGTCCGTCGCGGTAGACGGCGCTCGCGACGAGGAACCAGAACGTCGACCGGTGCTCGCGGTAGAGCCGCGCGACGTCGCGCACGAGCTCACGGTAAGCGCCGAAGAAGCTGACGCGCCTGCCGTCGCTCGCCCGCGCGGGAGGCTCGGGCACGTTGAGGAACAGCGGAATGGAGAACACGATCGTCCACACGGCGCAGCCGACGGCGATGAGCCGGTAGGCGAGGCCGTTCGAGGTGTCCAGGCCGAACCAGTCCGCGAAGGTCAGTGCGACGACGAGGCCGAGCGCGAGGATGCCGCCGATGTAGCCGAGCCCCCAGCCGAGCCCGCTCACGCGGCCCACCGTGCGCGGCGTCGAAACGCTCACGAGGAGCGCGTTGTAGTTGACTCCCGCGATCTCCGAGACGACCGCGCCGATCGAGACCATGACCGCGCCGTACCAGAAGTAGATCGGGTCGGCGAAGACGAAGAAGAGGCTGAACTGGATGAGAGCGAGGAGCGCCGTCGTCACGAGCAGCCAGCGCTTCTTGCGCCCCGCGCGGTCGGCGAGCTGGCCGAGCACGGGGGCCACGAGCAGGATCAGGACGCCGGCGAGGGTCGAGATCAGACCGTACCCGCTCGAGAGGTCGGCGAGGGCCCGCTCCTTCACCGGGTCCTTGTCTGCAAGTGCGGCGATGTCCGCCGGGAGGAAGTGGTCCGAGACGAGGTAGAGCGACACGAAGACGAACGTCAGGATGACGGAGTTGAACGGCTGGGTCGCCCAGTCCCACATTGCCCACGAACGGACTTCGCGGCGCGGCACCTGCCGCTCGTCGCCCGAGTCCTGGAACACCTCGCCGATCGCGCCGAGCGCGCGGGTGTCGGCGGGCATCGGGGGTTTCGGGGCGGAAGCGGGGTCCATGTCGGTCATGCTGAGGCCCTTCGATGAACGGGTGGTGACGGCGCCGTCACGGTGCGTGCTCAGACTATGACGGCCGGGACGGATACCGTGGTCACCATGGCATCCGATATCGCGACCCCTTCCGCCGACGCACAAGCCGCTGACGCGCACACCGCAGATGTGGTGGTCGCGGCATCCGACCCCTCCTCCACGCCCTCCTTCGCCGACCTGGGTCTCGACGCGCCCGTCCTCAAAGCGCTGAAGGACGTCGGCTACGAGACGCCGTCGGCGATCCAGGCGGCGACGATCCCCCCGCTGCTGGAGGGGCGCGACGTCCTCGGCACGGCGCAGACCGGCACGGGCAAGACGGCGGCGTTCGCGCTGCCGATCCTGTCGCGCCTCGAGCTGTCGCAGAAGACGCCGCAGGCGCTCGTGCTCGCGCCGACCCGCGAGCTCGCCCTGCAGGTGTGCGAGGCGTTCGAGTCGTACGCGGCGCACCTGAAGGGCGTCCACGTCCTCCCTGTCTACGGCGGCCAGGGATATGGGCAGCAGCTCTCGGCCCTCCGCCGCGGCGTGCACGTCGTCGTCGGCACGCCCGGGCGCATCATGGACCACCTCGACAAGGGCACGCTCGACCTCTCCGAACTGAAGTACCTCGTTCTCGATGAGGCCGACGAGATGCTGCGGATGGGTTTCGCGGAAGACGTCGAGACGATCCTCGCCGAAACCCCCGACGACAAGCAGGTCGCGCTCTTCTCAGCGACGATGCCCGCGCAGATCCGCCGCCTTGCCGGCACCTACCTCAAGGACCCGGAGGAGATCAACGTCAAGGCGAAGACCTCGACGGCGACCAACATCACGCAGCGCTACCTCGTCGTGTCGTACCCGCAGAAGGTCGACGCCCTCACCCGCATCCTCGAGGTCGAACCGTTCGAGGGGATGATCGTCTTCACCCGCACCAAGAACGAGACCGAGACCCTCGCCGAGAAGCTCCGTGCCCGCGGGTACACGGCCGCCGCGATCAACGGCGACATCGCGCAGGCCCAGCGCGAGCGGACCGTCAACCAGCTGAAGGACGGCAAGCTCGACATCCTCGTCGCCACCGATGTCGCCGCGCGCGGGCTGGATGTCGAGCGCATCAGCCACGTCGTCAACTTCGACCTGCCGATCGACACCGAGTCGTACGTGCATCGGATCGGTCGCACGGGTCGCGCCGGGCGCACAGGCGACGCGATCAGCTTCGTCACTCCGCGCGAACGTCGCATGCTGGCATCCATCGAGAAGGCCACGCGCCAGCCGCTCACCGAGATGTCGCTGCCGAGCGCCGACGACGTCAACGCGACGCGCCTCACCCGTTTCGACGACGCGATCACGGCGGCGCTGTCGGAGACCGAACGCATCGACCGCTTCCGCGACATCATCAACCATTACGTGCGCCACCACGACGTGCCGGAGGCCGATGTCGCGGCCGCGCTCGCCGTCGTCGCACAGGGCGAGACGCCGCTGCTGCTGGATGCCGCCGACGACGAGCCCGTGCGCCGCGACCGTGACCGGTTCGACCGTGACCGGGGGCGTGACCGCGACCAGGGTGAGCGCGGCGAGCGCGGTGACCGGCCGCGCCGCGAGCGGCGCGACGGGGCGACGGCGACCTATCGCATCGAGGTCGGCCGCCGGCACAAGGTCGAGCCGCGGCAGATCGTGGGCGCCCTTGCCAATGAGGGCGGGTTCCGCCGCGAGGACTTCGGCGCGATTCAGATCCGACCCGACTTCTCCCTCGTGGAGCTTCCCGCAGACCTCCCGCGCGCGACGCTCGACCGCCTCGCGAACACCCGCATCTCGGGCCGACTCATCGAGATCAAGCCGGACCGTTTCCAGCGCTCCGCGAAGCGCCCCGAGCGCGGCGACCGCGATCGCGACGACCGCCGGGAGCGCCCGCGCCGTCGCTACGACGACTGATCCCACCTCCGCCCGCCCGCCGAGGGTGCACTCCTTTTCGCCGAGGGTGCATTCCTCTTCGCCGAGGGTGCACTCCTCTTCGCCGAGGGTGCACTCCTTTCAGCCGAGGGTGCGGCCGCTTCTCTCGAGGGTGCATTCCCCCTCTCCTGCGGCTGCACCTTCGCGTGAAACGAGTGCACCCTCGCGTGAAACGAGTGCACCTTCGCGAGGAACGAGTGCACCCTCGCGTGAAACGAGTGCACCCTCGCGTGAAACGAGTGCATCCTCGGGTGCGGCGAAAGTTGAGCCGATTCATATCAAGTTCACTTGACACGGACGGATGCCGCGGGTAACGTGGCATCCATCACAA
>QFPD01000351.1 GCA_003248845.1 Microbacterium sp.
ACGCTCGACCTCGTCCTTGAAGAGTTCGCTCGCGCGGTGGCGCTCGAGCGCCGCAGCGATGAGCCCGCGGAACAGCGGGTTCGCCTGCGTCGGCCGGGAGCGGAGTTCGGGGTGGGCCTGCGTGGCGATGTAATACGGGTGCACGTCGCGCGGCAGCTCGACGTACTCGACGAGGCCGTGGTCGGGCGACAGCCCCGAGAACCAGAGACCCGCCTCCGCGATCTGATCGCGGTAGCGGTTGTTGACCTCGTAGCGGTGACGGTGACGCTCGCTCGCCCGGGTCGCGCCGTACACCTCGGCCGCGAGCGAGCCCTCGGCGAGCTCCGCCTCGTACAGACCGAGACGCATCGTGCCGCCCATGTCGCCGTGGTCGATGATGTCGACCTGCTCGGCCATCGTCGCGATGACCGGGTGCGCGGTGTCGGGGTCGAACTCGCTCGACGAGGCATCCGCGATACCGGCGACGTTGCGCGCGTATTCGATCACCATGCACTGCAGACCGAGGCAGATGCCGAGCGTCGGGATGCCCTGCTCGCGCGCGAACCGCAGCGCCCCGAGCTTGCCTTCGATGCCGCGGATGCCGAAGCCGCCGGGCACGACGATCCCGTCGACGGCGCCGAGCGCCTTCTCCGCACCCTCGGGCGTCTCGCAGAGGTCCGAAGGGATCCAGGTGATCTTGACCTTCGTCTCCTGCGCGAAACCGCCGGCCTTCAGCGCCTCGGTGACCGAGAGGTAGGCGTCGGGCAGGTCGATGTACTTGCCCACGAGGCCGATGGTGACCTCGTGCTTCGGGTTGTGCACGGCGCCGAGCACCGTGCTCCAGCGCGTCCAGTCGACCTCGTCCGCCTTGCGGCCCAGGCCCAGGGCGTCGACGATGTACGCGTCCAGACCCTGCTCGTTGAGCATCGAGGGGATGTCGTAGATCGATGGCACGTCGACCGCGTTGACGACGGCATCCTCGTCGACGTCGCACATCAGCGCGATCTTGCGCTTGTTCGACTCGGTGACGGGGCGGTCGCTGCGCAGCACCAGCGCATCGGGCTGGATGCCGATGGAGCGCAGGGCCGCGACGGAGTGCTGAGTCGGCTTGGTCTTCTGCTCGCCCGAGGCACCCATGAACGGCACGAGCGAGACGTGCACGAAGAAGACGTTCTTCCGTCCGAGCTCGTGGCGGATCTGCCGTGCCGACTCGATGAACGGCTGCGACTCGATGTCTCCGACCGTGCCGCCGATCTCGGTGATGATGACGCCGGGCTTCGGGCTCTCGTCGGCCTGGAGCCGCATGCGGCGCTTGATCTCGTCGGTGATGTGCGGAATGACCTGCACGGTGTCACCGAGATACTCGCCACGACGCTCCTTCGCGATCACCTGCGAGTAGATCTGCCCGGTCGTGACGTTGGCGGCCTGGCTCAGCTCGATGTCGAGGAAGCGCTCGTAGTGGCCGATGTCGAGATCGGTCTCGGCACCGTCGTCCGTGACGAAGACCTCACCGTGCTGGAACGGATTCATCGTGCCCGGGTCGACGTTCAGGTACGGGTCGAGTTTCTGCATGACGACCCGCAGGCCCCGCGCGGTGAGGAGATTACCGAGCGACGCGGCCGTCAAGCCCTTCCCCAACGACGAGACGACACCGCCCGTCACGAAGATGTGCTTGGTGGTGTCGTCTGAAGTCTTGCCCGCGTCTGAAAAAGTGTCCGTCACGGGCTTTCATCCTATCAGGCTGGAACGGCCGAGGGTCAGGAGCTCCCGAGCGTGTTCGAGGGCGGCGGGAGAATCGGTGAGCCCGGAGAGCAGTCGCGCCATCTCCGCCTCGCGGTCTTCTCCGTCGAGGGCGCGGACGCTGGATGCCGTGACCGACCCGTCGCTCGACTTGACGACGCTCAAGTGGTTGTTCGCGAAGGCGGCGACCTGGGCGAGATGAGTGACGACGATCACCTGGCTCGACTGCGCGAGCGCGGCCAGGCGACGACCGACCTCGATGGCCGCCGCGCCGCCGATCCCCGCGTCGATCTCGTCGAAGACGAACGTGGGGACGGCGTCAGCTCCGGCGATGACGACCTCGATCGCGAGCATGACGCGACTGAGTTCGCCACCCGAGGCAGTCTTGGCGACGGGGCGCGGCTCGGCGCCCGGATGCGGCGCCAGCAGGATCGTGACGTCGTCCCGGCCTGCGGCGCTCGACGGCGCAGGCTCGACCGCGACGACGACACGTGCGTCCGGCAGCGCGAGGGCGCGGAGCTCCTCGGTCACTGCAGCGGAGAGTCGGTCTGCCCCACGGCGGCGCACGTCGGA
>QFPD01000066.1 GCA_003248845.1 Microbacterium sp.
CAGGCCGTCGGTCCGCGAAGATCCGCGCAGGTCACGTCGGTGAGCAGGCGCAGTCGCACCTGTCCGACGACCGGCGGAGGAAAGGCGTCGTCCTCTTCGAGACCGAGGGTCTGCTCGCTCATTCGCACGCGGCCGCGGGCCCGTCGCGGAGCGCCGATCGAGCTGAGCGAGTTCTCGCCAGCGGCATCCAGAACCGGATCGTCGAGGTTCGTGCCTCGCTGATTCGTCTGGCCCATGCGCCCGTTCGCCGACGCGATCGTCGGATCGACGAGGATCTCGCCGGCGAAATCCCACGCTCCGTACATTCCGAGATGGACACGCAGCCAGAGGTCGCCGTCGAACCCGAGGAACATCTGCTTGCCGACGGCACGCACCGACAGCGCCTCGCGCCCGTCGATGATCGCGGCGCCCTCGACGAAGCGGCCCTGGGGGCTGGATGCCGCGACCGTTCGCCCGACGAAGTTGCGATCGAACTGCCGCGCGATGCGGTGGACGGAATGGCCCTCAGGCATGGATGAGACCGCGCATCAGCCGGCTTCGGGGTCGAAGGCGTCGACGGATTCGCCCCCGTGCGGCGCGGGGCCGGACGCCGCCTGACCTGCTCGGGGCTCGGGCAGCAGCGATCCGTCGCGCTCGAAGTCCGCGAGCTGCGCGATGCGACGCGCGTGGCGCTCCTCGCCCGAGAACGGGGTCTCGATGAAGCGGTCGATGAACGTCACCGCTTCGTCGAAGGTGTGCTGACGCGCCCCGATGGCGATGACGTTCGCGTCGTTGTGTTCGCGCGCGAGTTCGGCGGTCGCGATCGACCACACGAGCGCGGCCCGGACGCCCACGACCTTGTTGGCGGCGATCTGCTCACCGTTGCCGGAGCCGCCGAACACGACGCCGAGTGTCGGGATGCCGGCACGCTGATCGCGCACGACCGCCTGAGCCGCACGGATACAGAATGCGGGGTAGTCATCGAGCGGGTCGTACTCGATGGGGCCGTGGTCCACGACCTCGTGGCCCTGGGCCGCGAGGTGGTGCTGCAACTGGGTGGAGAACTCGAGGCCGGCGTGATCGGTCGCGATGTGGATGCGCATGGACCCATCCTAGAGAGCCGCGCCGTGCTGCCACCGGCGCCGCGCACCCATCGCGATATGATGACTTCATCATGTCATTGACTCATCGGGAGAAGCCTCTGTACGAGGTCAAGGCGAACCTCTTCAAGGGCCTTGCCCACCCATTTCGCATCCGGATCCTGGAACTCCTCAGCGCCGCGCGGGAGTGCAGCGTCGCCGAGCTCCAGGAGCAGACGGGTCTCGAGGCATCCCATCTCTCTCAGCATCTCGCGGTGCTGCGCCGGCACCGCCTCGTCGTGTCAGAGCGTCGGGCCAGCCATGTGTACTACCGGCTGACGGAGCCGTCGGTCGCGCGGCTGCTCGCCGCCGCACGGGAACTGCTCCTCGACGTCCTCGCCGCCGACGGCGAGCTCCTCCGCGATGCGCGGGCGCTGCCGGTAATCGGGACCGTGCGATGAGCTGGGCGTCCGTTCGGACGTCGGCCCGTTCGCTGCTGCCGGCCCGTGCCGACTACGCACACGTACGGCGCACGTGGCGGGGAGACCTCCTCGCAGGCGTCACCGTCGGTATCGTCGCTCTGCCGCTCGCCCTCGGGTTCGGCGTCAGCTCCGGGCTCTCCGCCGAGGCGGGGCTCACCACGGCGGTCGTCGCGGGCTTCCTCGCGGCCGTCTTCGGAGGGTCGCACGTGCAGGTGTCGGGCCCGACGGGGGCGATGGTGGTCGTCTTGGTGCCGATCGTCGCGACCCACGGTGTGGGCACGGTAGCCGTGGTGAGTCTGCTGGCCGGCATCGTCGTCATGCTCGCCGGCGCCCTGCGCCTCGGGCGCGCGGTCTCGTTCATCCCCTGGCCGGTCATTGAGGGGTTCACCCTCGGCATCGGCGTCATCATCTTCGCCCAGCAGATTCCCGCGCTCGTCTCGGGGCATACGCCGGCGGCATCCGAGCACAGCTCCAACGCGCTCGTCGCCGCTGTGCAGTCGTTCACGGGCCTCGATCCGGCCTACCTGCTCTGGGCACTGGGCGCCGTCGTGATTGTTGCGGTGTGCATGCTGCTCGCGCCGCGTGTGCACCGCGCGCTCCCGGGGTCGCTGATCGGCATCGTCGTCGTGGCCCTCCTGACCCTCCTCCTCCCCGCGCCGCTCACGCGGATCGGCGCGCTGCCGGCGAGCCTCCCCGCGCCTTCCTTCCCGCTGCTGGATGTCGGGACGCTCGGCGCCCTCGCTGCGCCGGCGCTGACGGTCGCCGCCCTCGCCGCGATCGAGTCGCTCCTGTCGGCACGCGTCGCGACGACGCTCTCAGACACAGGTCCCTTCGACCCCGACCGCGAACTCGTCGGCCAGGGGATCGCGTCGATCGGGTCGGCGCTGTTCGGCGGCATGCCCGCGACGGGCGCGATCGCGCGGACGGCCGTCAACGTCCGCTCGGGCGGGCGCTCGCGCCTCGCCGCGATCGTGCACGCCCTCGTTCTCCTCGCCGTCGTGCTGGTCGTGTCGGGGCCTGTGGGCGCGATCCCGTTGGCGGCGCTCGCCGGCGTTCTGATGGTGACGGCGGCCCGCATGGTGCACGTAGGCACCGTTCGCGCCGTACTCCGCTCGACACGTGCGGACGCGGTCGCGTTCATCGCGACGGCCGTCATCACCGTGTCGTTCGACCTGATCGTCGCCGTCGGGATCGGCGTCGTCTTCGCGGGGATCGTCGCGCTGCGCGGACTCGCCCGCGCGTCCGTGGTCCGACGCGAGCCGCTCGCCGGGGCCGCCCAGCCGGGCGACGAGCGCATCGCGGTGCTCTGCATCGAGGGGCCGCTCTTCTTCGCCGGCGCCGACCGCGTGCGCGCGGAGGTCGATGCCGTCGCCGACGTCGACGTCGTCGTCCTCCGCATGAGCCGGGTGGAACTCGTGGATGCCACAGGCGCCCGCACCCTCGGCGAAATCGTGCAGAGCCTCGAACGGCGCGGAGTGACCGTGCTGATCAAAGGCATCCAGCTGCGCCACGAAGACCTTTTCCGCACCGTCGGCGTGCTCGCTGCGCTCCGCCACCACAAGCACCTCTTCGACGACCTACCTGCTGCGATCACGCACGCCCGCAGCCACGTGCGCCGACAAACAGCGACCGCGTAGGCTGGACCGGTTGCCACGGGCGCCAGCAGCGCAGCGGCACGCCTCCACACCCTCACCAACGGGAGTACCCCAGTGCCTGGACAGAATCTCACCCGCACCGAAGCGCAAGAGCGCCGCACGCTCGTCGACACGCACAGCTACGACGTCGCGCTCGATCTAACGAAGGGCGCCGAGATCTTCGGCTCGCGCGCCGTCGTGCGGTTCAGCGCCACCCCCGGAGCGGCGACCTTCATCGACCTCATCGCGCGCGACGTCCGCGAGATCACTCTCAACGGTGTCGCAATCGACCCGGCCGCTGTTTTCGCCGACTCGCGCATCCGACTCGAGGGTCTCGCCGCCGAGAACGAGCTCATCGTCGACGCGGACTGCCTGTACACGAACACCGGTGAGGGGCTCCACCGCTTCGTCGACCCGGTCGACGGTGAGGTCTACCTCTACTCGCAGTTCGAGGTGCCCGACTCGCGGCGCGTGTTCGCCGTCTTCGAACAGCCCGACCTCAAGGCGACGTTCCAGTTCACCGTGACCGCCCCCGCCGCGTGGAAGGTCGTCTCCAACTCCCCCACGCCCGAGCCGGTGGCTGCGGGCGAGGGCACCGCGACGTGGGCCTTCGAACCGACGCCGCGTATCTCGTCCTACATCACCGCGGTCGTCGCCGGTCCCTACGAGGCCACGTTCTCGGAGCTCACCAGCGCATCAGGACGCGTCATCCCGCTCGGCGTCTACGGCCGCAAGAGCCTCTGGCAGCACCTCGACGCCGACTACATCTTCGACAAGACCCGCGAGGGCTTCGCCTATTACGAGGAGAAGTTCGGGTACCCGTACCCGTTCGCGAAGTACGACCAGCTGTTCGTCCCGGAGTTCAACGCGGGTGCGATGGAGAACGCCGGCGCGGTGACCTTCACGGAGACCTACGTCTTCCGCTCGAAGGTGACCGATGCCGTCAAGGAACGCCGCGTCGTCACGATCTTGCACGAGCTCGCGCACATGTGGTTCGGCGACCTCGTCACGATGAAGTGGTGGAACGACCTGTGGCTCAACGAGTCGTTCGCCGAGTGGGCGTCGACGATCGCGACCGCCCAGGCTACCGAGTGGACCGAGGCCTGGACGACGTTCAACGCCATGGAGAAGACCTGGGCGTACCGTCAGGACCAGCTCCCCTCGACGCACCCGGTCGTCGCCGAGATCAACGATCTGCACGACGTCGAGGTCAACTTCGACGGCATCACGTACGCGAAGGGCGGCTCGGTCCTCAAGCAGCTGACGAGCTGGGTCGGAATCGATGAGTTCTTCGCGGGCGTCGGCGCGTACTTCCAGAAGCACGCGTTCGGCAATACGGAACTGCGCGACCTCCTCACCGAGCTCGAGGCGACGAGCGGTCGCGACCTGTCGACGTGGTCGCGCAAGTGGCTCGAGACGGCCGGCGTCAACACGCTCGCGCCGGAGATCAAGACGGATGCCGACGGCAAGATCACGCGCTTCGCGATCGTGCAGACGGCGCCCGCCGATTACCCGACGATCCGTCCGCACCGCCTCGGCGTCGGTTTCTACACCCTCGAGGGCGATGCGCTGGTGCGCACACACCACGTCGAGCTCGACGTCGACGGCGATCTCACCGAGGTTCCGGAGCTCGTCGGCCTGGCCCAGCCCGACCTCGTCCTCCTCAACGACGACGATCTCGCGTACGCGAAGATCCGTCTCGACGAGCGTTCGCTGAAGACCGCGATCGCCCACCTCGGCAAGATCGCCGATCCGCTCGCCCGCTCCCTCGTGTGGGGCGCCGCGTGGGACCAGACGCGGGATGCGGACGCCTCGGCATCCGACTACGTCGACCTCGTCCTCGCGAACATCGGTTCCGAGACGGAGTCGACGACCGTGCGCACGACGCTCGGCCAGCTCCAGCTCGCGGCGAACTCCTACGTCGCCCCGGACCGTCGCCAGGCGACGCGCGAGAAGGTCGCGGACGGACTCTGGGCGCTCGCCCAGGCCGCGGAGGCGGGCAGCGACAGTCAACTGCAGTTCGTCACGGGCTTCGCGAGCGCTGCGGCGACGCCGGGGCAGTGGGAGCAGGTGCGCGCGCTCCGCGACGGCGAAGCCGCACTCGAAGGCCTGGAGATCGACGCGGACCTGTCATGGGCGCTGCTCGTTTCGCTCGCCGCCGGCGGTGCGGTGACGGCCGCGGACATCGATGCGGCTCTTGCCGCAGACAACACCGCGAAGGGCGGCGAGTTCGCCGCACAGGCGAAGGCCGCCCTCCCGTCGGTCGAAGCCAAGCGCCTCGCATGGGCCTCGCTGGTCGACTCCGCGGACCTGCCGAACACGGTCGTCCGCTCGTCGGCGCTCGGTTTCGTCAACCCCAACGGGCTGGAGGCACTGGCATCCTTCGTCGAGCCGTACTTCGACATGCTGCTGCCGGTGTGGGAGAGCCGGACCTACCACATCGCCGAGTACCTCATCATCGGCCTGTATCCCGCAGCGCTCGCGAACGCCGCTCTGCGCGACGCCACCCGCCGCTGGCTCGACGCGCACCAGGACGCCGCTCCAGCCCTCCGTCGCCTCGTGCGGGAGAACCTGGCAGGGGTCGAACGCGCCCTCGCAGTCCAGGAGCGCGACGCGGCCTGACCTCGTCCGGATGACGCGACGCCGACGCCTCCTCACGCCCAGCGGGCGCTGAGGAGGCGTCGGTAGTATCAGACCAATGCACGCCCCCTTCGAGACCACCCCGGACCCCACCACGGGCTTTTCCTGGGATCAGGTCGGCCCCGACCTCCTGAACTTCCTGGCCGATGCGGGAGGAAAGCTGATCACGATTGCCGTGATCATCCTCAGCGGCCTCGTCCTGGCGTGGCTGATGCGCCGCCTCATCGCACGTATCGTCGACAGGATCGTGCGAGGCGCGAAGAACAAGGCGGCCACGGACGACACGCGAGCCGTCGACAACTCGCCGCTCGCGCAGGTGCGGATCATCCAGCGCACCCGCACGCTCGGGTCGATCCTCAGCAACATCGTCAACACGACGATCGTGATCATCGCCCTGATCCTCGTCGTCTTCACGATCAATGCGAACGTGCTCGGCTCCTTCACACTGCTGACCGCGGCCCTCGGCGCGGGTCTCGGCTTCGGGGCGCAGAACATCGTCAAGGACGTCCTCAACGGCATCTTCATCGTCGCGGAAGACCAGATCGGCATCGGCGACGTCGTCGACCTGGGGCTCGCGACGGGTGTCGTCGAGTACGTGAGCGTCCGCGTCACCCACGTGCGCGACGTCAACGGCACGCTCTGGTATGTGCGCAACGGCGAGGTCACCCGCATCGGCAACATGTCCCAGGGCTGGTCGCGCGTCATCATCGACCTCGCAGTACCCGCCGACGCGGAGATCGGCGATGTCGAGAAGTCGATGCTGGATGCCGCGAAGGGCCTCACGAAGGACCCGAAGTGGCGCACTCGCCTGATCGATCAGCCCGAGATCTGGGGGCTCGAGTCGATCAGTGGAGACGCCCTCGTGATCCGCCTCGTACAGAAGACGCGTACGAACGCGAAGGACGACGTTGCACGCGAGCTGCGTATGCGCCTCAAGCACGCGATCGACGAACTCGGCGTGACCCTCCCCCAGCTCAACTCGATCGTCCTCTCGGGCAGCGACGGCGCGCAGCGTGTCCGCGGCGCCAATCCGCCGCGGACCAAGCCCACTCCGGTGGCCACGGCATCCGACGCGAAGCCCGTCTGGAAGCCACGCCGCGCACCGAAGAAGAAGGCGCCGACGGTCGACGCGAACACGCTCGACGCCCCGCCGACGGCCCCGCCCGCGCCCGAACCGGAGGACAAGCCGTGACCGACCCGTCGCCCGTCTCTTTCTACGACGAGGTCGGTGGGCACGATACGTTCGTGCGGCTCGTCAACGCGTTCTACCGAGGTGTCGCCACCGACCCGGTGCTCAAGCCGATGTACCCGGAGGAGGACCTCGCCCCCGCGGCGGAGCGGCTGACCCTCTTTCTCGAGCAGTACTGGGGCGGACCGACCACGTACAGCGAGCAGCGCGGGCATCCGCGATTGCGGATGCGTCATCTGCCGTTCCACGTCAACCCCGACGCGCGCGATCGCTGGCTGCAGCACATGCGCGCCGCCGTCGACGAGCTCGGCCTGTCGCCGCTGCACGAGGCGACGCTGTGGGACTATCTTCAGCGGGCAGCCCACGCGATGGTGAACACGTTCGACCCGACACCGGGCGCCTGACCACTCATACCGCAGATGTCGACGAAGGAGTCGTCCATGTCCCCGCAGCATCATCACGCGGACGTTCTCGTGATCGGGTGGGGCCTGGCCGGGCTTGTCGCGGCATCCGAGGCCGCTGCCGCAGGCAAGACCGTCGTGATCGTCGACCAAGAGTCACGCGCGAACCTGGGCGGACAGGCATTCTGGTCGTTCGGGGGGCTCTTCTTCGTAGACTCCCCCGAGCAGCGCCGTATGGGAATCCGCGACTCGCTCGACCTCGCCCGTCAGGACTGGTTCGCCACCGCAGGCTTCGATCGTGACGAGGATCACTGGCCCCGGCAGTGGGCCGAGGCCTACCTGCAGTTCGCCGCCGGCGAGAAGCGGGCATGGCTGCGCGAGAAGGGCGTCGGGTTCTTCCCCGTCGTCGGCTGGGCCGAGCGCGGTGGCTACACGGCCACGGGTCCGGGCAACTCGGTGCCGCGGTTCCACATCACGTGGGGCACGGGTCCGGGCATCGTCGCGCCGTTCCAGGAGGCGACCGAGCGCGGCGAAGACAACGGCCGCATCGCGATCCTGCCCCGCCATCGTGTGACGGAGCTCACGACGGCCGGCGGCGTGGTGACGGGGGCCTCCGGAGACGTGCTGGCCCCTGACGACGCCGTACGCGGCGCCGCGACGTCCCGCGAGGTCCGCGGCGCGTTCACGGTCTCTGCCGGCGCGACGATCGTCGCATCCGGCGGGATCGGTGGAAACCATGACCTCGTCCGCGCTCAATGGCCCGCGCGCCTCGGCACGGCGCCGACCACGATGATCACGGGCGTCCCCGCCTACGTCGACGGCTCGCTGCAGCCGGTCGCGGCTACCGCCGGCGCGCACCTCATCAACGGCGACCGCATGTGGCACTACGTCGAAGGCATCCAGAACTGGGACCCGATCTGGCCGAGCCACGGCATCCGGATCCTCCCCGGCCCCTCCTCGATCTGGCTGGATGCCACGGGCGCACGCCTGCCTGTTCCCCTGTTCCCCGGCTTCGACACCCTCGGCACACTGGCGCACCTGCGGGCAACGGGCCACGACCATTCCTGGTTCGTGCTCTCGCAGAAGATCGTGGAGAAGGAATTCACCCTCTCCGGCAGCGAACAGAACCCCGACCTCACCGGGAAGGACCTTCCGCTCCTCGTGAAGTCGCGGCTCGGCAAGGGCGCCGCCGGTCCCG
>QFPD01000352.1 GCA_003248845.1 Microbacterium sp.
GTTCCACCTGATAGTTCAGCCCGCCCATGAGCCACGTCGCCCACCACCCGCCACGGATGTTGCGTGACGTACGCACCTGCTTGCTGAAGAAGTCGAGGCGCGCTCCCTCGGCGATGACCGGCATGCCCTTGTGGTTCGGCGCAAACGACGCACCCATGTAGACGCCGAAGACGGCGAGCTGCACGCCCACGAATGCGAACGCCATGCCGAGCGGCAGCAGCAGGAAGACCGGCACGAGGACGAGAGCGATGCGGGCGGCGATGAGAGCGAGCTCGATCCAGCGCCCCCGCACCGGTTGGCGCGAGAGCAGATGCCGGATGCCGAGGACATGGAGATTCAGTCCCTCGAGCGTCAGCAGCGGGAAGAACAGCCAGCCCTGATACCGGGTGATGATCCGACGCAGGCCGCGGGCCTGCGCCGCGTCCTCTGAGAGGAACGAGATCGTGTCGACCTCGATGTCGGGGTCCTTCCCCACACGGTTCGGATTGGCGTGATGGCGGGAGTGCTTCGAGTCCCACCACGAGTAGCTGATGCCGACGACGCCGGCCGCCAGCACGCGCGCGAGACGGTCGTTCGCGGGCCCCGAGCCGAGGATCTGGCGATGCGCCGCCTCGTGCGCGAGGAAAGCCGCCTGTGTGAAGACGATGCCCAGTGCCGCGGCGATCAACAGCTGCAACCAGCTGTTGCCGAGCAGAACGAATCCCGCGACGCAGCCGCCGAACGCGACGGCGATGAGGGCGCCGACGCCGGCATAGAAGCCCGTCGCCCGCTGCAGCAGCCCGAGTTCTTTCACGACCTGCGACACCTGGGTATAGGCCCGAGCGACAGGTGGGAACGTCTCCGCGGTCGCATATGTACGGCGGACAGGGCCGAGGGTGGACGGCGGTGAGACGGTGGTGCTCATGCGGCGGCTCCGGTCAGGTGACGGGTCAGAGCGACCCGATCGGGGAAGCCACAGGCGGATGCCGATCGCTGATGCCGACACTACGCTGAGACGCATGCCCCGCTAGGCATGTCGGCACACATACGGAGGACTCTCACATGCCCCTCGCTCTCGCGATCGATCTCGGCGGCACCAAGGTCGAAGCTGCTCTCGTCGATGAGACCGGAGCCCTCGTGGAGGAATCGCGTCACCGCGCCCCGACCGGCGCCGCCGCGGCAGCCGACGTCGCCGTCCTGCAGGACGCTCTCGAGACTGTCATCGCCGGATGCCGCACGCACCCGCGCTGGGGAGACGTCACTGCCGCGGGCATCGGAGCGGCCGGTCCCGTCGATGTCGTCGCCGGAACGATCGCACCGATCAACCTGCCTGCCGCGCACGGCTTCGACATCGTCTCAGCGGTGCGGGCGGCCAGCGGTCTGGATGCCGCACACCTGCGCCTGGACGGGACCTGCATCGCTCTCGCGGAAGCGTGGCTGGGCGCCGCGCGCGGCGTGCGCAACGCGATCGTCTTCGTGGTTTCGACGGGCGTCGGCGGCGGCATCGTGTCGGACGGCCGGCTCGTCGCCGGCGGCACCGGCAACGCCGGCCATCTGGGCCAGCTCGTCGTCGCCGACATCGAGAGCGATGCCGCGGCAGCCACGGTCGAACAGCGCGCCTCCGGCCCGCACATCGTCGCGTGGGCGCGGGCGCACGGCTGGGCGGGCACGACCGGCGAGGAACTCGCCACCGCGTACCGGGAGGGCGACGCTATCGCCGTCGCCGCCATCGGGCGATCGGCGCACGCGATCGGCGTCGGCCTCGCGAACGCGGCGACCCTCCTCGACCTCGAACTCGCCGTCGTCGGCGGCGGATTCTCGTTCGTCGCGGACGATTTTCCGGAGCTCATCGCGGCGGGCGTCCGGGCGGCGTCGGTCAACACGTATGCGGCTCGGCTCCGCGTCGAGCGCGCCGCGCTCGGAGGCGACGCGCCGCTCATCGGCGCCGCCGCGCTGGTCCACCGCGCCGACCTCCTCTGAGAGAACGCGTCAGCACTCAGGCGGCGGGGCTCCCGAACCACGCGATTGCGTCGTCGAAGTCGAGGGTCTGCCGTACCTCGGTCGATACCGAGTACCACGCACCCTGCAGGCAGACGAAAACGTCGCCGACGTGGTCGACGTAGCCCAGGACGGTGCCGTCGCGGGTGATCTCGAATCGATCGACGCCGGACGGGGTCCACGTTCGGGTCGCTCGCGCACTCCGGGGTCTGGCGGGCGGTGATCTCCTCGTCGATGGACGTCCCGCACCTGCTGGCCGCGATGACGACTCTCCTGGCGTTGC
>QFPD01000067.1 GCA_003248845.1 Microbacterium sp.
GGCGTGGGCGGAGGACGCACGCGTCGACCTCGCGCGGCACTGGCTCGCCCACCCGGCATCCCTCGCCCGCACGGGGAACGACACGTTCGCGACGCGCGGCGTCGGCGGGGCGGATCGCCCGCGGGGCTTCACCGTGCTCGGCGCGGGCCGGCGTGCCGATTGGGAGCCCGGCGATCTCGGGATCGCCGACGAAAGGGAGACCGTGTGAGCGCGCTCGCTCTGGACGTCGCGGCGATGCGACACTACGACCCCCGCGATGAGGCCGACGTGGTCGTCGTGGGCACCGGTGCCGGAGGTGCGCCCATGCTCGCCGAGCTCGCCCGCGCAGGGCTGCGCGTCATCGCGCTGGAGGCCGGCCCCTTCTTCGACCCCGCCGAGCACACGCCCGACGAGATCGACGCCGCGGAGATCAACTGGATGGACGAGCGCCTCTGCGGAGGCGCCGACCCGATGGCGTTCGGGCCGAACAACTCCGGGCGCGGTGTCGGCGGATCGACGCTGCACTGGGGCGCATTCACACCGCGCCCCACGGCGGGCCAGCTGCGGCTGCGGACGGAGACGGGCCTCGGACGTGACTGGCCGTTCGATTCGGCCGAGCTCCTCCCCTTTCTCCTCCGCGCCGAAGCGGACCTCGGTGTGAGCGGGCCGAGAGACTACCCGTGGGACCCGGACCGCTCGTACCGCTATCCGCCCGCCGCCCGCAACGCGTCGGCGCAGAACATGGCGACGGGATGCCGCGCCCTCGGCATCCGCACGGCCGATGCACCCGCTGCCGTGCTCACCGCCCCGCGTCTGCAGCACGGCATGCCGCGAGAGGCATGCATCGCGTGCGGCACGTGCCATCAGGGCTGCCGGACCGGCGCGAAGGCGACCATGGGGACGACGTACCTGCCCGCCGCGATCGCGAACGGGGCGGAGATCCGGGCCGGCGCGATGGTGCACACGATCGAGACGGATGCCACGGGGCGCGTGCACGCCGTCGTCTATCGGCAAGACGGGGTCGAGATCCGGCAGGCGTGCCGCGCACTCGTGCTGTCGGCCGGCGGCGTCGAGACCCCGCGCCTGCTCCTCGCGAACGATCTCGCGAACGGCAGCGGGCAGGTGGGACGCAATTTCCTCGCCCACCCCGCGACGCAGGTGTGGGGCACGTTCACCGAGCAGCAGCGCTCCTATCGCGGGTACCCGTCGTCCCTCATCACCGAGGACTTCCTCGCGCCCGCGAACGCCGATTTCGCCGGCGGCTACCTCATTCAGAGCCTTGGCGTGATGCCGCTCACGTTCGCCACGAGCCTCGTCCGCGGCGGCGGGCTGTGGGGCGCGAACGAAAAGGCGCTCATCCGTCACGCGACCGACACGATGATCCGCATCCTGGAGGCGGCCGGCGCCACCTCGACGCGCGTGCTCGACCGGACGGCGCATACCCTCGGTACCTGCCGCATGAGCGCTCACCCCGATGACGGGGTCGTGGATGCCGCCGGGCGCAGCCACGAGGTCGACAACCTCTGGATCGTCGACAACTCCACTTTCCCGAGCGCGCTGGCCGCCAATCCCGCCCTCACACAGGTCGCGCTGGCCCTGCGGAGCGCTGAGCGCCTGCTCGCCGCGCGGGGCTGACCGGCTCGGGGCCGGCGGGTGGGTCAGTGCCCGGCGAGCGCCCGCGCCGGCACGACCTCGCGGATCGTGAGCGCAGCGGTCACCACCGCGAGATGGCTGAGCGCCTGCGGCAGGTTCCCCCAGAACGACCCGTCGCGCTCGGAGATCATCTCGCTGTAGATGCCGACGTCGTTCGCGTGCGCGACGAGTTCGTCCATCGCGGTGAGCGCCTCGTCATGGCGTCCGACACAGGCGAGGGCGCCCGCGCGCCAGAAGGCGGAGGCGACGAAGGTGTGCTCCTCGCGCGGCATCCCGCTGTACCGGTAGAGCAGGGCGCCCCGACCGAGCTCGGCGGTCAGCGCGTCGATGGTCCGCGACATCCGCTCGCCACGGTCGAAGCCGCTCTCGGCGTGGATGAGGACGGACGTGTCGAGGGCCGCCGAACCGGGATACATCGTGTACGCACCGGCGTCTTCCGACCAGCACTCGCGTTCGATCCACGTCGAGATCCGATCGCGCTCCGAGGCCCAGCGTGCGGTGTCACCGGGGATCGCGCCCGCCTCGGCGAGGTGCACGGCGTCGCGCAGCGCCTGCCAGCACCCCATCTTCGACGACGTGTAGTGTTCGAGCTCGGGCAGTTCCCACATGCCCGAGTCGCGCTCCCGCCACAGATCGCACGTCCGGTCGGCCACCTGCGCGAGCATGCGGCCCGTCTCCACATCGAGGACGTTGCCCGCGTCGACGTACGTGCGGCAGATGGCGAACAGGTCGCCGTAGACACCGAGCTGCAGCTGATCTCGCGCGGGGTTGCCCGTGACGACCGGACCGATCCCTTGCCAGCCCGGCACGTCGAACTCCTCCACCCCGTCCAGGAGCTCACCTCGCAGCGTGTACATCACGTGCGGGTCAGACCCGTGCGCGCGGATCGTCCGCACCAGCCAGGAGAGCGCGGCGTGGGTCTCCTCACGAAGCCCGAACCGGACGAGCGCGTGGGCTGTGTAGGCGAGGTCGCGCACCCACGCGTAGCGGTAGTCCCAGTTCTTCCCGCCTGCCGGATTCTCCGGCAGCGACGTCGTCGCGGCAGCCGCGATCGCCCCCGTCGGCGCGTACACGAGAAGCTTCAGGGCGAGCGCGCTGCGCTGCACGGCATCCGACCAGGGTCCCTCGTACGAGAACTCGCGCGACCACGTCCGCCAGCCGGCGATGGAGCGCTCCAGGCTGTCGTCGAGCGTCGCGGGATCGGGAAGATGCAGAGGCTCGTCGTCGGTGGCGACGACCGCGAGCAGATGGCGGCTCCCGCCCCGCGCGAGGAAGGTGCCGCGGATCAACGGGAACGGGTCGGCGTCCTGCTCCGAGCGCGCCCGCCCGATCTCTTCGCCGAGGACGGCGAGGGTCGTCGCACCCACCCTCATCAGGTGCGCCCCGTCGTGGCGGACGACCCACGGTGCCGCCGTCCCGAGCCTCGTACCGGGGCGAATCGCCCAGCGCATCCGCACCTCGCCCTCGAGAGATTCGATGCGGCGCACGAGCTGCGCCCACGGGAGGCGCCCCGCGATGCCGGTGACGAGGGCATCGGTGACGCGGACGGTCCCGGCCGTCGAGACGAAGGTCGTCTGCAGCACGTTCGTCCCGGGCAAGTATCGGCGACGCACGGTGTAGTCGACGCCGGAGTGGCCCTCGGGCGAAAGCTCGAGGCATCCGCCGTGGTCATCGTCCAGGAGGCGGGCGAAGACGGGCGTCGAGTCGAGGTTCGGCATCGGCATCCAGTCGATGCCTCCGTCGGCGGCGACGAGCGCGACGGTGCGCCCGTCGCCGATCGGAGCGTAGGTGCGCAGATCCTCGCGCCCGACGACCGTCATCCGGCTCGGCTCACGTCAGCGTCATCCCGCCCGTGACGGCGATCGTCTCGCCGACGACGTAGCTCGATTCCTGCGATGCGAGGAACACGTAGGCCGGGGCGAGCTCCACGGGCTGACCGGCACGGCCGATCGGGGTCTGCTCGCCGAAGTGCTCGATCTTCTCGTTCGGCACGAACGCGGGCTGCAGCGGCGTCCAGATCGGGCCCGGCGCCACGCCGTTGACACGGATACCGCGCTCGATGAGCTGCTGCGCCGTGGCTCGGGTCCAGTTGGCGATGCCCGCTTTCGACACGGCGTACTCGGCGAGCGAGGGTGACGGGTCGAACCCTTGGATCGACGAAGTGGTGATGATCGCCGACCCCGGCTTCAGATGCGGCGAGGCCGCCTTGGTCATCCAGAAGAGCGGATAGATGTTGACCTTCACGACGTGGTCGAGGGTCTTCGTCTCGAAGTCATCGATCGAATCGACGGTCGGCATGGTCCCCGCGTTGAGGACGAGGATGTCGAGACCGCCGAGGCCTTCGACAGCCTTCTCGACGGTGTCGATGCTCACCTGCTCGTCCTGCAGGTCGCCGGGGAGCAGGACTGCCGTGCGCCCTTCGGCGCGGATCAGCTCTGCAACCTCTTCTGCCTGCGCCTGCTCGACCGGAAGGTAGGACAGCGCGACGTCCGCGCCTTCGCGGGCGTAGGCGATCGCGACCGCGCGGCCGATGCCCGAGTCGGCACCCGTGACCAGCGCCTTGCGACCGGGGAGACGCCCGAAACCGACGTACGTCTTCTCGCCGTGGTCGGGCGCGGGGGTCATTTCGTGGATGTCGCCGGGCCCCGTCTGCTGCTGCGGCGGGAACGGCGGGCGCGGATACTGCGTCGTCGGGTCCTGGACCGTGTACATGTCGGTCACGATGCGGCGGGCTTCCGGTTCTCGGCGCTCATCATCCACGCGTATTGTTCGAGCTTCTCGATGATCTCGTGGAAGATGTCCGCGCTCGTCGGGTCCTCCTCGTCGACCTGGTCGTGCACATCGCGGCACGTGGCGACGGCGTCCTCCAGACGTGCGGTGATGAGATCGATGACCTCCGTCGTCGCGATCTCGCCCTGCGGGAACTCCGGCAGGGTCGTCGACTCGGCCACCGTGTCGCTGCGCCCGTCCGGCAGCGCGTGGAGAGCCCGCATACGCTCGGCGATCGTGTCGCTGAACTCGCGCGCCGCATCGATGATCTCGTCGAGGGCGAGGTGGGTGTCGCGGAAGTTGGTGCCCACGACGTTCCAGTGCGCCTGCTTGCCCTGCGACGCCAGTTCGATGAGGTCGACGAGCACCTTCTGCAGGTTCTCGCTGAGGGTCTTCGAGGCGGTGAAGCCGCTTTCGGCGTTCTGCTCGTCGGTCAGTCGCGCTCCGTGCGCCGGCTTGCGCTTGTTCTTGGTCGCTGTCGTGGTTGCCATGTCTTCGACGGTACGGGCGGCCCACGCAGAGCGAACGGGGATTGCGCGTCAGGGATGCAGATGATACGCCCTGCACTGCACCACCGAGGACGCATTCCGTCGAGCGCCATGCGTGTGTCACGCTGTGCGCATGCAGCGAGACGTCACCGCACACCTCGAACTCACCGTGACCGAGCCGGCCGACCTGGTCGTCGCGATCGCGGTCTCGGCGCACTACGAACCCGATCACGAGATCTTCACCGCGCTGCTCGACGGGGTGCCGGTCGCCACGACGACGTTCGCCGATCACAGCGGCACCCGCTTTCAGAGGCTGCAGACGGGCACGGGACGTCTCGTCATCGATTACCGCGCGCACATCCTCGGCGAGGGGAGTCCGACCGTGGGACTGCCGTACGACTTGTACGCATACCGCCTGCCGAGCCGCTACGCCGAGAGCGACGTCCTCTCGCCCACGGCCGCCGCCGAGTTCGCCGGCATCGAACCAGGACCCGACCTCCTCGCCGCGGTCTCCTCGTGGGTGGGCACGCAGCTCAGCTACGTTCCCGGTGCGTCCGGCCCGACCGACGGCGCCGTCCAGACCCTCCTCGCCCGACAGGGTGTCTGCCGTGACTATGCCCACT
The DNA here is from genome assembly GCA_003248845.1 of Microbacterium sp. Classification (GTDB taxonomy): domain Bacteria; phylum Actinomycetota; class Actinomycetes; order Actinomycetales; family Microbacteriaceae; genus Microbacterium. The sequence goes on from QFPD01000067.1 coordinate 5,513, forward strand.
TGTGCGCTGCGCTCCTGCGCGCGTGCGGCGTGGCGGCGCGCGTCGCCGCGGTGTACGCCCCGGGTCTGAAGCCGATGGAGTTCCACGCCGTCACCGAGGCGTGGGTCGGCGACGAATGGCGGGTCGTGGATGCCACGGCGCTCGCCCCGCGGCAGAGCCTCGTACGCATCGCGACAGGGCGGGATGCCGCCGACACCGCCTTCCTCACGGTGCTGGACGGGCGCGCCGACCTCGACCAGATCGAGGTGACCGCCGTGGTCGACGAGCTCCCGCGCGATGACGTCACCCAGCTCGTCTCGATCCGCTGATCACCGCGGCCCGCCCGACGCGATCTCTCCTCGCGTTCGCGTCCACGCCGTGACACGCTGGGGGCATGAAGGCCTGGGTCGTGCGATTCGTCTCGCTGTACGTGTTCAACGTCGTCGTGCTGCTCCTGATCGGACTGCTGACGCCCGCGCACGTCGGATGGGCGGCGATCTGGGCGTCCGTCGTCCTCACGCTCGCCGAACTCTTCGTGAAGCCCCTCCTCCAGGGCACTTTCGTGAAGTCCGCCGCCAAGTCGGCCGCCGAACGCACCCGCGCGGGCGAAGCGCTCGTGCAGGGGTTCATCGTGCTCGCGGTCGCCGCGATCATCTGGATCATCACGCTGCTGCTCACGGGGGTCAACGCACGCGGCAGTTGGTTCTGGGCGTACGTGCTGCCCCCGGTCATCATCGCGATCGGCTGGTTCGTGTACTCGAAGATCGACGATCGGCTGCAGCAGCGCGCCGGCGACCTGTACGACCGCGCCCAGGCGCGCGTTCGGGGCACGAGTCGCTCCGAGCCGAGGGCAGGTGCGGCATCCCCCGCTACCGACCCGGCCGCGGGGGCTCTCCTCGACGACGGCCTCACCCCCGAACAGCGCAAGATGCTCGAAGACCTCGGCAAGAGCTGACCCGACACGGACGCATGACGACCCTGTAACAAACCGACGCCCGCCGCACGAGACCGCGTGCGCAGCGGCGATGATGGATGCTGCGGCATCCGTCCACAGCATCCGACGGGCCGCGCTCCCGCACCCGGAAGGTTCCCCGCCATGTCGCGTCCCGTTCTGCGTACCACTCTCGCCGCTACCGCGGCCGCCGCCCTCCTCCTCCTCGCCGGCTGCGCCGGCGCTTCCGACCCGGCGTCTTCGGCCGCCGGCGCCGACGCCGGCTACGTGACGCCGGGCAAGCTCACCTTCGCGACGGGCGAGACCGCCTACGAACCGTACGTGTTGAACGACGACCCGGCGTCGGGCGAGGGTTTCGAAGCCGCCGTCGCGTACGCCGTCGCGGAGAAGCTCGGCTTCGCGAAGGAGGACGTCGTGTGGGTGCGCACCTCGTTCGAGTCGGCGATCGCGCCGGGGCCGAAGAACTTCGACGTCAACATCCAGCAGTACACAATCACCGACGAGCGCACGCAGGCCGTCGACTTCTCGACGCCGTACTACGAGGCGAGCCAGTCGGTCGTCGCGGTCAAGGGCGGAAAGGCCGACGGCGTCACCGACATCGCCGGGCTCAAAGGTCTCGTCCTCGGCGCCATGACCGGGTCGACGAGCGCGACGACGCTCGAAGAGGCGATCGCCCCGGCCACCCCGGCGCAGTACTACAGCTCCAACGAGGACGCCGTCGCGGCGCTGAAGGCCGGCCAGATCGACGCGATCGTGCTCGACACCCCCACCGCCTACGTCGCGACCGTCGTGCCCTACATCGAGAACTCCTTCGTCGTCGGGCAGCTGCCCGCTGCCGGGGTGCCCGACCAGTGGGGCCTCGTCCTGGCGAAGGACTCCCCCCTCACCGCGCGCGTCAGCGAGGCCGTCGACGCGCTTCGCGCAGACGGGACGCTCGCCGCGCTGGAGCAGAAGTGGCTCGGCGTGCTGACGGACGGCATCCCGCAGCTCAAGTGACCGGTTCGGGTAACGTCGTCCCGTGACCAGCCACGCCCCCAGCGCGCTCGAGCTCGAGCGGCGCAGCTACCGACGCGGACGGGAGCGGCGGTCCGTCGTCGTGGCGATCGCCTCGACGCTCGTGTTCGCCGGGATCATCTGGGCGACGGTGATCAACACCCCCGGTTGGGCGGGCGTCCAGGGCGCGTTCTTCGACCCCGCGGTCGCGCTGAAGGCGCTGCCGAAAGTCTGGGACGGGTTCCTGCTGAACCTGCAGGTGCTGGGACTGTCGATCGTCACCGTGGCCGCAGTGGCGCTTGCGGTCGCGCTCGTGCGCACGCTGCGCGGGCCGGTGTTCTTTCCGCTGCGGGTCCTCGCGGCCGGATACACCGACCTGTTCCGCGGGCTCCCCTTCATCATCGTGCTGTACCTCGTCGGGTACGGCCTGCCCACGATCGCCGGAGTGCGCATCCCCGTCGTCGTCCTGGGCGTGCTCGCCGTGACCCTCACCTACTCGTCGTACGTCGCCGAGGTGATCCGCGCGGGGATCGAGGCGGTCCACCCCTCGCAGCGCCTCGCCGCCCGCGCGCTCGGCCTCGGACACGGGCAGACCATGCGCCGCGTGGTGCTCCCGCAGGCGCTGCGCAAGATGACCCCGCCGCTCATGAACGACTTCATCTCGATGCAGAAGGACGTCGGCCTGATCTCGATCCTCGGCGCCGTCGACGCCATCGCCGCGGCGCGGTCCGTGGCATCCCTCACCTACAACTTCACGCCGTACGTCGTGGCCGGCCTCCTCTTCGTCCTCCTCGCGATCCCGACGATCCGTGTCACCGACTGGTACACCGCGCGCCTGCGCGCCCGCGAGCAGAGCGGAGCGATCCTATGACGGGTGCGGCCCCGGCCCTTCGCGCCGACGACGTCTGGAAGTCATTCGGCGCCCGCGAGGTGCTGCGCGGGGTGTCGGTCTCCCTCCGGCCGCACGAGGTGGTCGCGCTCATCGGGGCGTCGGGCTCGGGCAAGTCCACGCTGCTGCGCTGCCTCGGGCTGCTCGAGCCCATCGACGACGGGCGCATCTTCCTCAGGGAGGAGGACATCTCCGATCCGCGCGTCGACGGCAACCGGGTGCGCGCGCGACTGGGGGCCGTCTTCCAGAGCTACAACCTCTTCCCGCATCTGTCCGTGCTCGGCAACGTCACGCTCGCCTCGCGCATCGTGCACAAGGTACCGAAGAAGGATGCCGAGGAACGCGCGATGGCGCTGCTCGAGCGGGTCGGGCTCGCCGGCTTCGCCAAGGCTCATCCCGACCGCCTGTCGGGCGGGCAGCAGCAGCGCGTGGCGATCGCCCGGGCGATCGCCACCGACCCTGAAGTCCTGCTCCTCGACGAGATCACCTCGGCCCTCGACCCCGAGCTCGTCGGCGAGGTGCTGGACCTGGTGCGCTCCCTCGCCGAAGGCGGGGCGACGATCCTCATGGCCACGCACGAGATGGCCTTCGCGCGCGATGTCGCCGACCGGGTGATCGTCCTCGATGAGGGCCTGATCGTCGAGGAGGGCGCCCCGGCATCCGTCTTCACCGCGCCCGCGCACCCGCGCACCCGCGCACTGCTCGCCCGCATCACCCCCTGACTCCGCAAGATCCCCTTCCGCGAGGGTGCGCTCGTTTCGCACGAGGGTGCACTCGTTTCGCACGAGGGTGCACTGCGGGGGCGGGCGGGCGAGGCCGAGCGGGCGATCGGTGCGCGCACGTGCTCCGCAGAATGTCACGAACTCCGCAGGCATCGCGGCATCCTGGTGCGGAGTACATCGCAATCTGCGGAGTTCCTGCTCCGCCGAACGCGACGGACCGGATGCCGCACGCTGACGCTCAGGCGCGGATCGTGCGCTCCGCTGCTTCGACGACGTTCGTCATGAGGAGCGCCACTGTCATCGGGCCGACGCCGCCGGGGTTCGGCGACAGCCAGCCAGCGACGTCCTCGACTCCGGGGGCGATGTCGCCGTAGACCTTCGACTTGCCGGTGTCGGGGTCGGTTTCGCGCGTCACGCCGACGTCGAGCACGGCCGCACCGGGCTTGACGTCCTCGGGGCGGACGAGGTGCTTGACGCCCGCGGCGCCGACGATGACATCGGCCTGCCGCAGGTATGACGGCAGATCCCGCGTGCCCGTGTGCGTCAGCGTCACGGTCGCGTTGACGGCGCGTCGCGTGAGCAGCAGCCCGATCGAGCGACCGATCGTGACC
>QFPD01000353.1 GCA_003248845.1 Microbacterium sp.
CGCCCGACGCCCCCGCCGAGCGCGAGCGGACGATCGCGGTGGCGCCGGCATCCGCCCCCGCTGCGTCGGCTCCGCCGGCGGTCGCCGGACGCGAGGAGGCGATCCCGGTCAAGGGAGTGCGCAAGGCCACGGCATCCGGCATGGTGCGCTCGGCGTATACGGCTCCGCACGTATCGGTGTGGACCGATGTGGATGCCACGCGCACGATGGAGCTCGTCAAGCGGCTCAAGGCCTCGCCCGACTTCGCCGACATCAAGGTGTCGCCGCTGCTCATCATGGCCCGAGCAGTGATCTGGGCCGTGCGCCGCACCCCCCTCATCGGCGCCGCGTGGGTCGACAACGAAGACGGTTCGGCCGAGATCCGCGTGCGCAACTACGTCAACCTCGGTATCGCGGCGGCAACCCCGCGGGGACTGCTCGTCCCGAACATCAAGGACGCGCAGGACCTCTCCCTGCGCGACTTGGCGCGGGCGCTCGAGAAGCTGACGCTCACAGCGCGCGAAGGCAGGACGACGCCCGCCGACCAGCAGGGCGGCACCGTCACGATCACGAACATCGGCGTGTTCGGGATGGATGCCGGCACGCCGATCATCAACCCCGGCGAGTCCGGCATCGTCGCGATGGGCACGATCCGGCAGAAGCCGTGGGTCGTCGACGGCGAGGTGCGCCCGCGGTTCGTGACGACGGTGTCGGGCTCCTTCGACCACCGCGTCATCGACGGCGACGGCATGAGCCGGTTCATCGCCGACGTGGCCTCCATCCTCGAAGAGCCGGCGCTGCTGCTCGACTGAACGGCGGCCGATCGCGACGCTCCGGCGACTGCGCGACAATGGCGACATGCTGAGCGTGTTCGTCGCGGCGCTCGCCGCGCTCATCCCGATCACCAACCCGATCGGGGCCGTCGCCGCCTATGCGGGACTCTCGTCGCACCTCGACGCGGACGAGCGGCGGCGTCAGGCGTGGCGCACCGGGATCTACGTTGCGGTCATCCTCGCCGTGTTCGCGGTGCTCGGAACACTCATCCTGCAGCTGTTCGGCATCTCGCTCGCCGCTCTCCAGATCGCGGGCGCGCTCGTGGTCATGCACTCCGGATTCGGGATGGTCGTGCCGCGCGACGCCCCGCCGACGGTCGGCCCGGAGGCGGTGCACGCCGCGACCAAGACCGACATCAGCTTCTCGCCGATGGCATTGCCGCTCATCGCCGGCCCCGGTGCGATCGGCGTCGTGATCGGTATCGCCGCGCGCAACACCAGCGTGCTCGACCGCGTCGCGATCGTCGCGGCGGTCCTCGTGATCGCCGCCGTCATCGCGGCGCTGCTGCGCTATGGCACGCCGCTCGCCCAGAAGCTCGGACCCACCGGGGTCGGCGCCATCACGCGGGTCATGGGCTTTCTCATCCTGGCGATCGGGGCCGAACTGCTCGTCCACGGTCTGACGGCGGCGTTCCCGGCGCTCGCATAGCGCTGCCGATTTGAGAACGATTATCAATAGCCGTACCCTGGGGGCATGAAGCGATCCGTTCCCCTCGTCACCGCCGTCGTCGCGGCGTCCGCACTGGCCCTCGCCGGGTGCGCCGGCACCGCCGCCCCGGAAGGGACCTCCGCCGACGGCAAGCTGCAGGTCGTCACCTCCACCAACGTCTACGGCGACATCGTCAGCGCGATCGCAGGCGACACCGTGGACGTCACCGCGATCATCTCCTCGACCAGCCAGGACCCGCACGAATACGAGGCCACGGCGAAGGACCAGCTGGCCGTGTCCAAGGCGGGGCTCCTCATCGAGAACGGCGGTGGGTACGACTCCTTCATGGACGCCCTCGTCGAGGCCACGGGGACGAAGGCCCCCGTCATCTCCGCCGTCGAGTTCTCGCACGACTGGCCGGGCAACGACGGTCATGACCACAGCGACGACCACTCCGACGCGCCGACGGACGACCCGACGACCGAGGCATCCGACGTCGCCGACGACCACAGCGGCCACGATCACATCGAGGGGTTCAACGAGCACGTCTGGTACGACCCCCACACGATCGAGCACGTCGCCGAGAAGATCGCCGAGGAGCTGACCGTGCTCGTCCCGTCGGAGTCGGCGACGTTCTCGCAGGGGCTCGCCGACTTCACGGCCGGCATCTCGACGCTCGAAGGCGCACTCGACACGCTCTCGGCCGCGCACGCGGGCGAGAAGATCTTCATCACCGAGCCCGTGCCGCTCTACCTCACGACGGCCGCCGGACTCGAGAACGTCACGCC
>QFPD01000068.1 GCA_003248845.1 Microbacterium sp.
CCCGACCAGAACCTCACCGAGATCACCCCTCTGCCGACGGCGCGCTCGACACCGCCGCTCGCCCCGCGCGCGCACGCCGACATGTTCTGGACCGGTCGCTATGCCGAGCGCACCGAAGATCTGCTGCGCCTGCTGCTCGCGGCGCAGGCGGAGCTCGACCAGCCGGGCGCCTACACCGCGGGCGTCATCGCGGAGAGCCCGCGGGTGCTGCTCGACGCCCTCGCCCGCCTCGCCGGCATGCGGTCACTCGACCCGGAGGCGGAGTTCCGGTCGCTTCTGCTCGACGCCCGACGTCCCGGATCGGCGGCGCACGGCGTGGCACGCCTCCGCGAAGCGATGGAGGGCGTCCGTGATCAGCTGTCGGGCGACACCTGGCGGGTCTTCGCGAACATCGACCGCGCGACGCGGGCCCTCCGCAGCTCCGCGCACCCGCACCGCACGGCCGAGTCCGGCGGGCGCATGCTCGCCGCGATGCTGTCGCTCTACGGAGTGACGGCGAACATGATCCGCGACACCGGCTGGCACATGATCGAAGCGGGTCGTTACCTCGAGCGCGGCCTGCAGCTGTGCGAGCTGCTGACGGCAGGCTTCGCGGAGCGCCGGGACGGACGCGCGGCGCGGAACGTCCTCGAAGCCGTGCTGATCGCTTCGGAGAGCGTCGTGACCTACCGCCGGCGCTACCGCGGATCGGCGCGCGCGGCGGACGTTCTCGATCTCCTGCTGCTCGACCGCAGCAATCCGCGCTCCCTGCGCTTCGCGCTCGACGAGCTGCGTACGCATCTGGCGGCCATGCCCGCCTCGACGGGATCCACCCGCGCGGAGCGCCTACTCGACCACCTCGAGACCGAGCTCGGCGTGGCCGATGTGTCTTCGCTCGGCGCGGCGACCCACGGCCGTCGCGACGTACTCGTCGACTTCCTCGCGCACGTGAAGGAGCAGCTCGAGCGCCTGTCCGATGCCGTACGCCACCTGCACTTCGAGAGCGGACCGCCCGCCGTGCCGCTCTCGGAGCTGTCGCTCATCGAAGTCATGGAGAGCCGCGGATGAGGGCGTATCGGGTGTGGCATCGCACGGCGTACACCTACAGCAAGCCCGTGCAGGACAGCGTCGGCCAGTTCCACCTCGTGCCGCGACCTCTGCCGTGGCAGCGCGTCGAGGCATCCGACGTCGTCGTCTCACCCCCGCCCGGGGACCTCTCCGCGGACCGCGACTACTTCGGCAACTCCTCCACCTACTTCCACGTGACCGATCCGCATGACGAGCTGACCATCACCTCGTCGAGCGAAGTGACCGTCGACGACCCCGCCTACGATCAGGGCGCTCTCGACCAGCCGTGGGAGCGTGCCCGCCCGCTTCTGCACCCCGAAGTGCCGGGCGCCTGGCGCGCGACGGAATACGCGCTCGAGTCGACCCGTGCGCGGCACGTATCGGAGGCGACGGCGTACGGCGCCGAGTCGCTCACGCCGGGGCGGCCTCTCGGCGAGGCCGCGACCGACCTCATGCAGCGCATCTTCCGCGACTTCACGTACGACAAGACCGCGACGACGGTGACCTCGACCGTCGCCGACGCGATGCGCAAACGAGCTGGCGTCTGCCAGGACTTCGCGCACGTCGCCCTCGCGTGTCTGCGGGGCAACGGCGTGGCCGCGCGATACGTCTCCGGGTATCTCGCGACGGAGCCCGCACCCGGCAAAGAGCGCGTCTTCGGAGCGGATGCCTCGCATGCCTGGCTCGCCGTGTGGCTGCCCGCGACAGGGTCTGCCGAAGACCGCACGAACGACCTCGCCGATGAGGGCGGCCAGTGGCTTGCGATCGATCCCACCAACAATCAATGGGCGAACGACCGCTACGTCACGGTCGCGTGGGGGCGCGACTACGGCGACGTCTCCCCCGTGAAGGGCATCATCTTCACGAAGGCGAAGCGCTCGACCCTGCGTGTGCAGGTCGACGTCGCGCCGCGCGACTGACGACGGCGCGATGCGCGGGTCCGCGAGCGCGCGCGGATCGATACGACGAAAGGGGGCTGGATGCCTCGGCATCCAGCCCCCTTCGTGTGCGCTCGGTGTCAGCTCCCCGCGACGATGTCCGGGGTGGCCTCGATCTCGCCGGCAGCCCCGACGCCCACGGCGACGCGCTCACCGCGCGGGCCGTGCTCGAAGAGGAACTTCCCGCCCTCGGCATCCACCTTGACGTGGTCGCCGGGGTTGAGTTCGCCGTGCAGGATCCGCTCGGAGAGCTGGTCCTCGACCTCGCGCTGCATGGCGCGGCGCAGGGGTCGCGCACCGAGCGTCGGGTCGAAGCCGATCTCGATGAGGCGGTCCTTCGCGGCATCCGTCAGCTCGACCGTCATGTCCCGGTCCAGCAGACGCTCGCTCAGGCGCTTCGTGAACAGGCCCACGATCTGGCGGAGCTCTTCCTTGTTCAGCTGCGGGAAGACGATGACGTCGTCGACGCGGTTGAGGAACTCGGGCTTGAAGTGACGCTTCAGCTCCTCGTCGACCTTGCCCTTCATCCGCTCGTACGTCGTCTGCGCGTTGCCCTCGACCTGGAACCCGACCGGGCCGCCGGCGATCGCCGACGAACCGAGGTTGGTGGTCATGATGATGACCGTGTTCTTGAAGTCGACGACGCGGCCCTGACCATCGGTCAGACGACCCTCTTCGAGGATCTGCAGCAGCGAGTTGAAGATGTCGGGGTGGGCCTTCTCGATCTCGTCGAAGAGCACGACCGAGAACGGCTTGCGGCGCACCTTCTCGGTGAGCTGGCCGCCCTCTTCGAAGCCGACGAACCCGGGAGGGGCACCGAACAGCCGCGACACGGTGTGCTTCTCACCGAACTCCGACATGTCGAGGGAGATCAGCGCGCCCTCGTCGTCGAAGAGGAACTCGGCGAGCGCCTTGGCGAGCTCGGTCTTCCCGACACCGGTGGGGCCGGCGAAGATGAACGAGCCCGACGGCCGCTTCGGGTCCTTGAGGCCGGCGCGCTGGCGGCGGATCGTGCGGGAGAGGGCCGCGATGGCTTCTTCCTGCCCGATGACGCGCTGGTGCAGCGCCTTCTCCATGAAGACGAGACGGCTCGTCTCCTCCTCGGTGAGCTTGAAGACGGGGATGCCGGTGGCCTGCGCGAGCACCTCGGCGATGAGACCCTCATCGACGACGGCGTGGCTCGCGACGTCACCCGAACGCCACTGCTTCTCGAGGCGCAGGCGCTCGGCGAGAAGGGACTTCTCCTCGTCGCGCAGCGATGCGGCCTTCTCGAAGTCCTGCTCCTCGGAGGCGAGCTCCTTGTCCTCGCGGACCTTCGCGATCTTCTCGTCGAACTCGCGCAGCTCCGGCGGGGACGACAGGATCGACAGGCGCAGACGCGCGCCGGCCTCGTCGATCAGGTCGATCGCCTTGTCGGGCAGGAACCGGTCGGAGATGTAGCGGTCGGCGAGGTTCGCCGCCGCGACGATCGCGCCGTCGGTGATCTGCACCTTGTGGTGCGCCTCGTAGCGGTCGCGCAGCCCCTTCAGGATGTTGATCGCGTGGGGCAGGCTCGGCTCGGCGACCTGGATCGGCTGGAACCGGCGCTCCAGCGCGGCATCCTTCTCGAAGTGCTTGCGGTACTCGTCGAGGGTCGTCGCGCCGATCGTCTGCAGCTCGCCACGAGCGAGGAGCGGCTTCAGGATGGAGGCCGCGTCGATCGCGCCCTCCGCAGCGCCCGCACCCACGAGGGTGTGGATCTCGTCGATGAAGACGATGATGTCGCCGCGCGTACGGATCTCCTTCGTGACCTTCTTCAGGCGCTCCTCGAAGTCACCGCGATAGCGGGATCCCGCGATGAGCGAACCGAGGTCGAGCGAGTAGACCTGCTTGTCCTTCAGCGTCTCGGGGACGTCATTCTTGACGATCGCCTGCGCGAGGCCCTCGACGACGGCGGTCTTGCCGACGCCGGGCTCGCCGATGAGGACGGGGTTGTTCTTCGAGCGGCGCGACAGGATCTGCATGACGCGCTCGATCTCCTTCTCGCGCCCGATGACGGGATCGAGCTTGTTGTCGCGCGCGGCCTGCGTGAGGTTGCGCCCGAACTGGTCGAGCACCGCCGAGCCGCCCTGGGCGGACTGGCTCTGCTGCTCGCCGGCACCGGTCGCGACGCCCGCGGGCTCTTTGCCCTGGTACCCCGAGAGCAGCTGGATGACCTGCTGGCGCACCTTGTTGAGGTCGGCGCCGAGCTTGACGAGCACCTGGGCGGCGACGCCCTCGCCTTCGCGAATGAGGCCGAGCAGGATGTGCTCCGTGCCGATGTAGTTGTGACCGAGCTGCAGCGCCTCTCGCAGCGACAGCTCGAGCACCTTCTTGGCGCGCGGCGTGAAGGGGATGTGGCCCGTCGGCTGCTGCTGGCCCTGGCCGATGATGTCCTGGACCTGCTCGCGGACGGCGTCGAGGGAGATCCCGAGGCTTTCGAGCGCCTTGGCCGCGACACCCTCACCCTCGTGGATCAGGCCCAGCAGGATGTGCTCGGTCCCGATGTAGTTGTGGTTGAGCATCTTCGCCTCTTCTTGGGCGAGGACGACGACGCGACGGGCACGGTCGGTGAATCTCTCGAACATGTCTGGCTCCTCCGGATGCCGAGACTTCTGGCATCTACGTAGAGGCTAACGAGGGATGGATGCCGGTATGCCCGTGTTCGCCGTCGGCGTGATGCGCGGCGCGGGTGGCGCCGGGGTCGCCCGAGCGATGTCCTCGGCCCACTGGAGCGGATCGGTGAGGTGATGCTCCCCCTCGTACTCGATGGCGATCCTCAGCTCGGGGTAGGCGAGGTCGACCTGCCCGAGCCATCGGCCGCCCTCGATGACGTCATAGTTGACCTCCGGCTGGGGCAGCCCGGCATCGATCACGGTCAGCCGCAACCACGTCTCGGCGCGCGAGCGCGTCCGCGTCGAGACCCTCGGAAGGGCGGCGCGCAGTCGGTCGCGACCGACGCGACGGCCGGCATCCAGCGCGCTCGTCAGGCTCTCGAGCGACGTGAGCGCGGGCGGATCCCTGCGGTGGAGCGGCTCGCGCACCGCGGCATCCGCCAGTGCGACGAGATCGTAGGCATGAGGCACCCGCCCGGCGAGCAACGCCACCGTGGATGCCGGGGTGCTCACGCGCACCCCGCGCACCGGATGCGTCACGACGTGGGCAAGCCCCGGCGTCACACTGTGACCGGACACGCCGGCGGCTGCCGGCGCGCGCCGCGGCGCGAACACCGAGACGTCGAGCGAACCGGCGCGCAGCGACGCGATCGGCAGCGGCAACCCCCAGAGCACCGCGGCGGCGGCGTGGCTGAAGAACTCGTGCTGGGTCATCCGACACGCGTACTGCGCGATCAGTCGGAGCAGTGCGGCCTCCGGGCTGGCGTCGTGCGCTTCGATGACCTTCCGCTGACGCACGCCGTGGAAGGGGCGCGCGAGATCGAGAGCGCGCAGCCGCGACGGTGTCACTCCCGCGGCGAGCGCGTCAGCCACGGAGAAGGACGGGCCGAGTTCGGCAGGCAAAGGGGGACGATGCATGCCGACACTGTGATACACGTCGGTGGCTCGCGTGCGGTTTTCCACAGGATCAGATCGAGGTCTTCACCCCGAGGCCGCTGGGGAGAAGACGTTTCGCAGCGCGGAGGCCGGATTCACCGGCGCCGAGCTGCGGGTCGGAGTGCGCGGCATCCACAATTCGACGCCGGCGAACCGAAACGCCGTCAGCCTACGACCCCCGCTGAACCCCCGCGTCAGCCGATGACGGCGACCGTGACGGGCGTCGCGAACTGAGCGTCGCCGCCTGAGAGCGTCACGGAGGCACCGTCGTCGTCGACGTCGAGTCCCGTGACCGAGATCAGCGTCGCGCGCGGCGCCATGTCCATCGTGCAGGGCTTGTCGCCGAGGTCGGCGAAGGTCACCATGACGTTCTTCGGGTCGGATGCCGTGACGTCGCCGACGACCGGGGCGCACGTGGACGAGCCCCAGGTCAGGATCGCGATCTGGTCGTCGTCGACCCACCCGGCGGAGGGGAGATAGTCGGTCTCGCCCGTCTTCACCTGCGATGCGTCGAGCCCGTCGAGATCGGCGTCTCCGCGGCCGCCCTGCGCCATCGTGACGACGATGTCGAGGTCCTTCGTGGGGTCGACGCCCTCGGGGACCCCGACGAGGCTCACGCGCGGGACCATGTCGGCGGTGCAGGCCTTGTCGGCCGGGCCGTTGTCGAGGGTGACGGCGAGCGTGCCGTCGGCCTGAACCGTGGCATCCGTCGCGGTCGGGACGCAGGTCGAGGAGCCGTCGGTGACGATGCCGATGAACCGTCCGCCGTCGAGCCATCCGGCCTCCGTGCGGATCTCGCCGCCGATGGGCGTCTCGCTCGCGCTGCCGCTCGACGCGGGGACCGCCGCACCCGATGCGCAGCCCGCGAGAAGCAGGGCTCCGGCGCCGATCAGGGCGAGAAGCGAAGAGGTGCGGCGTGCGGCGGCCATGGTGTCATCCTTGCGTAGTCGTGTGCGCGGACGCCACGTCGATCGGCATCCACTCCGACAGTGTCGCAGCGGCCCGAATCGTCTCACTGCAACGCCGACGTGAGCCGCGCGAGGTTGTCGAGCACAGTGGAGCGCAACGGCTGCTTCTTCCATTCCTCGAGCGTGAGCTCGCGGCTGAACGAACGGTAATCGTCTTCGACGCGGCGCAGCTGCTGCACGTACTCCTCGCCCCGCACGAGCAGTGAGATCTCGAGGTTCAGACCGAACGATCGCATGTCCATGTTGCTCGAGCCGATGACGGCGACGTCGTCGTCGACCGACATCGACTTGGAGTGGAGGATGAAGGGCTTCCGGTACATGAAGATCTTGACGCCGCCGCGCAGCAGCGCTTCGTAGTAGCTGCGCTGGGCGTGGTAGACCATCGCCTGATCGCCCTCCTCCGAGACGAACAGCTCGACATGCACGCCGCGCTGGCAGGCGGTTTGGATCGCGAGCAGCAGGCCCTCGTCGGGCACGAAGTACGGAGAGACGATGATGAGCTTCTCCTTCGCCGCGAACAGCAGCGACATGAAGAGCTTGAGGTTGTTCTGGTACTCGAACCCCGGTCCCGACGGGATGATCTGGCAGTCGAGATCACCCGTCCCCGGTCGCACGTCGAACAGCTCGATGTCGTCGACGATCTCGTCGGTCTCGCTGTACCAGTCGCTGAGGAACACGGCGTTGATGGATGCCACGACCGGCCCGTCGACGCGGGTCATCATGTCGACCCAGTGCAGGCCGCGACGGATGTTCTTCTTCAGGTTGTAGGTCGAATCGGTCACGTTCTGCGATCCGGTGAAAGCGACGCGCCCGTCGACGACGAGGAGCTTGCGGTGATTGCGCAGGTCGGGCCGCGTGTAGGCGCCGCGGAACGGCTGCACGGGGAGCATCAGGTGCCAGTCCGCCCCCATGTCGGTCAGCCGCTTCAGCGTCTGCTTGTAGAACGGCTTGCCGCGGTTGGCCCAGTGGTCGAGCAGCACGCGCACCTTCACGCCCCGCGATGCCGCCTCCTCCATCGCGGCGAAGAAGCTCTCGGTCGTGGCGTCCGCTTGCAGGATGTAGAACTCGACGTGGACGTACTCCGTCGCTTCACGGATGGCCGATGCCATGGCGTCGATCGAGTCCTGATACCCCGAGATGAGCGTCGCCCCGTTGTCGCCTGAGATCGGCATGGCTCCGAGATTGCGGTTGAGGCGCACTGTCGCGCGGAACCAGTCGGGCGCGTTCGGCCGCAGAGTGCCGAGGTCGAGCCCGTGACTCATCGTGCGGATGGTTTCGTTGATGACCTCCTGCTTGCGCCGGCGCTTGCGTGGCAGGCGCGGCGTGCCGATCAGCAGGAACAGAAGCACCCCGATGATCGGGATGAAGTAGATGGCGAGCAGCCAGGCCATCGCCGCCGTCGGCCGGCGGTTCCGCGGCACGAAGATGACCGCGAGTATACGCACGGTCACATCGGTCACGAGGACCACGAGTGCCCAGACGAGCGCCCACCCCGTTTGTTCCACGCCTGCTCCCCGTTGTTCGGTCCGGTTCAGCGTAGCGGGCGGGTCGGACTCTCACGGCGCGCACAGTGCGCGCCGTGAGCACTGTCACACGGCGCGCTGGTCGCCGTCGCGCGGGGCGAGGCCCCGCTTGGCGCGCTCCTCGGCCTCGATCTTCGCGTACGAACGCCGCTCTGTACGGTCCATCCGCAGGATCGAACGCAGAACGAAGACGAACAGCCCGAGCACGACGACGGTCGGCAGCAGCGACCAGATGACGGCGGCCCAGTAGGAGTCCATGGCATCCATCGTACGGAAGTTATCCACAATCGGCGATTTCGCCGATCTGTCCACGGATCGAGGCTCGCCGCTCCCACGCGCTCCGGCGCCTGGGCACCCTCGTGCCATGTCGATCACCGTCAAGGCTGCCGATGCGGCGCACTTCCTGTCTCTCGTCCCGGGCCTCCTCGGGTTCACTCCCACGCAGAGCCT
>QFPD01000069.1 GCA_003248845.1 Microbacterium sp.
GTCCCAGGGCACCGTGATGCCCCAGTCGAACGCCGACCGAGAAATCGACAGGTCCTTGAGCCCCGAGCGTACGAAGGAGACGACCTCGTTGCGCGCCGACTCCGGGCGCACGAAGTCGGGCTCGGTCTTGTAGAGCTCGAGGAGGCGGTCCTGGAACTCGCTCAGCTTGAAGAAGTAGTTCTTCTCCTGCAGCAGCTCGAGCGGCTTCGAATGAATGGCGCAGACCTTGAGCCCCTCGAAGGCGCCCGTGCCGTCGACGATCTCGGCCTCGGGCTTGAACTCCTCGCAGCCGACGCAGTAGAGCGCCTCGTACTCGCCCGCATAGATGTAGCCGCGGTCGTACAACGCCTTCACGAACTCCTGCACACGCTCTTCGTGGCGCGGCTGCGTCGTGCGGATGAAGTCGTCGTTGGCGACATCCAGGGTTCGAAGCAGCGGGAACCACGATTCGGTGACCAGCTTGTCGACCCACTCCTGCGGAGTGACGCCGTTGGCCGCGGCCGCACGGAGCATCTTCTGGCCGTGCTCGTCGGTGCCCGTCAGCATCCACGTGTCATCGCCCGCCTGGCGGTGCCAGCGCGCGAGCGTGTCGACCGCGACCGTCGTGTACCCGTGCCCGATGTGCGGAAGGTCGGACGGGTAGTAGATCGGGGTCGTGATGTAGAAGGACTGACCGGTGCTCACCAGATGATTCTAGGCGGCGGCATCCCGCGCTCCGGCTCGTGTGACGGGGAGCGGATGCCTCACGCGGTCGCGCGCTCGACGAGCGTCGTCGGGAGCACGACGGCCTCGCGCGGGTGCCCCTCGATGACATCGAGCACCATGTCGACCATCGTCGAGCTGATCTGCGACCAGGGCTGCCGCATCGTCGTCAGCGGAGGACTGTGGGTCTCGGCGAGACCCGAATCGTCGAACCCCGCGACGGCGACGTCGTCGGGCACGCGTCTTCCGGCACGCCGCAGCGCGTCGATCGCGCCGACCGCCATGACGTCGCTCGCCGCGAAGACCGCATCGATGTCGGGCGCGCGCTCGAGGAGTCTCGTCATGGCCGCGTCGCCGCTGGACCTCTTGTAGCTCCCCTGCTCGACGAGGGTCTCGTCGAACCGGTCGCCCATCTCGGCACGGTAGCCCTCGAGGCGGAGCCTGCCTCCCGGGGTGTCGTTCGGGCCCGCGATCAGGGCGATCCGGCGGTGACCGGCCGCGAGGAGGTGGGCCGTCATCTCGCGCGCCGCGCCGACCTCGTCGATCGCGACATGCGGGATGGCGAGGTCGCTCAGCGGCAGACCGGAGCAGACGGTCGGGACGCCCGCGGCGACGAGCGACGCGAGCAGCGCGTCGGACTCGTGCGACGACACGAGCAGCACGCCGTCGACGTGGCCTGCCCGGACATACCGCTCCACGCTCTCGCGCTCGGCGTCGGTGCCGGCGATGAGCAGCACGAGGGTCATCGACCGCTCCGCGAGGGCCTCGGTGGCACCGCGCAGCAGGAGCGCGAAGATCGGGTCGGAGAAGAGGAGTTGCTGCGACTCGGTCAGCAGGAACGCGAGCGAGCCCGACCGCCCCGTCGCGAGGCTGCGCGCCGCGTGGTTGGCGGTGTACCCGGTGCTCGCGATGGCCGCCTCGACGGCTTCGCGCGCTTCGCTGCAGACGCGCGACGGATCGACGGCCTACCAGTTCATCTCGACGCTCGTCTGGGACCCCGCCGCCGACACGATGACGAACAGCGACACCGGCGTGGTCTACCACGACAACGGCAACGGCTCCTTCGAATCGGACGACGGGCAGAGCCTCGCGACGGGCTGGCAGGTGTGGGTCGGGCTGGACAACTTCGTCCGCGCGTTCACCACGGAGTCGATCCGCGGCCCGTTCATCGCCGTCACCCTGTGGACGTTCGCGTTCGCGATCCTGTCGGTGGCGACGACGTTCGCCCTGGGCCTGTTCCTGGCGATCGTCTTCAACGATCCGCGGATGAAGAGCAAGAAGTACTACCGGGTCATCATGATCCTGCCGTACGCCTTCCCCGCCTTCCTGTCCGCGCTCGTGTGGCAGGGCATGTTCAACCAGGACTTCGGCTTCATCAACCAGACGCTGTTCGGCGGGGCATCCATCCCCTGGCTGCAGGATCCGTGGCTGGCCAAGCTGTCGATCCTGATCGTGAACCTCTGGCTCGGCTTCCCGTACATGTTCCTGGTCACCACCGGTGCCATCCAGGCGATCCCGGAAGACATCCAGGAGGCCGGCAAGGTCGACGGCGCGGGCGTGTGGCAGATCTTCCGGCACATCAAGTTCCCGCTGCTGCTGGTCTCGGTCGCTCCGCTGCTGATCTCGTCGTTCGCGTTCAACTTCAACAACTTCAACCTGATCTACATGCTCACCGGCGGCGGCCCGCGGTTCGCGGATGCCTCGATCAACGTCGGCGCGAGCGACATCCTCATCTCGATGGTCTACAAGGTGGCGTTCGTCGGAGCCGAGCGCGACTACGGTCTCGCGAGCGCCTTCTCGATCATCATCTTCGTGCTCGTTGCGGTCATCTCGTATCTGAGCTTCCGCCAGACCAAGGTCCTCGAGGAGCTGAACTGACATGACGATCCAAGAAGCACTGCCCGGCGGAGGGCCCCTCGCCGCCGCATCCGCCGAGGCCGTCGCCGAAGCCGGCGTGCCGGGCGCGAAGGAACCGCGTCGTCCTTTCGGACGCTGGTTCCGCGAGACCGGCTGGCGCCACATCATCGGCATCGTCATGCTCGTGTTCGCGGGGTTCCCCCTCGTCTACGTGCTGTCCGCGTCGCTCAACCCCGGCGGCACGCTGCTGACGGCCAACAGCCTCTTCGCGAACGTCGACCTGGGCGCCTACATCGCGCTCTTCCAAGACCCGCTGCGCCCGTACGGTGCATGGTTCGTGAACTCGATCTTCATCGGTCTCACGACGTCGTTCTTCACGGTGGTGCTCTGCGCGCTCGCGGCTTACGCCTTCTCGCGCATGCGCTTCACCGGACGTCGGTTCGGCCTGCTGACGCTGCTGCTGGTGCAGATGTTCCCGCAGCTGCTGGCGGTCGTCGCGATCTTCCTGCTGATGTCGGCGATCGGCGACATCTTCCCCGCGCTCGGTCTGAACTCGCAGATCGGCCTGATCATGGTCTACCTCGGCGGCGCGCTCGGGGTGAACACGTTCCTCATGTACGGGTTCTTCAACACCGTCCCGGCATCCATCGACGAGGCGGCGAAGATCGACGGCGCCGGCCACGCGCGCATCTTCTTCACGATCATCCTGCGCCTGGTCGCCCCGGTGCTCGCGGTGATCGGGTTGCTGTCGTTCATCGGCACGATGAACGACTTCCTGATCGCGTCGGTCATCCTCGTCGACCCCGACAAGCAGACCCTGGCCGTCGGTCTCTACCAGTTCGTCTCGCAGGAAACGGCGCGCAACTGGAGCGTCTTCGCCGCAGGCGCGGTGCTGGCCGCCATCCTGCCGATGGCGCTGTTCCTCTCCCTGCAGCGGTTCATCGTGGGCGGCCTGACGGCCGGATCGGTCAAGTGATCTCGTGAGGGTGCTGCGCGCGGCGGCGCTCGTCGCCGCCGCGGCGGCCCTCGCGATGCTCACCGGCTGCACCGGAACGTCCGCGGCGCCCGAGGCCGCGCCCGCCGCGCGCGACGTCGCCGTGCAGCTGTTCGAGCGCCCGTGGACCTCGATCGCCGACGAGTGCGAGACGACGATCGGCCCCGCCGGATTCGCATGGGTGCTGACCTCTCCCCCGCAGGAGCACATCGCCGGACCGCAGTGGTGGACGAGCTATCAGCCCGTCTCGTACGCCCTCACCTCGCGGCTGGGCACCGAGGCGGAGTTCGCCGACATGGTGTCCCGGTGCGCGGATGCCGGAGTCGGGATCATCGCGGACGCCGTGATCAACCACATGGCGGGCATCGACGGCGGCGTCGGAACCGGGGGCACCCGCTTCACCCACTACGCGTATCCCGGGTTGTACGACGAGACCGACTTCCACCACTGCGCGCTCACGGACGACGACGACATCGCCGACTACACCTCGCGCGAGCAGCTGCAGACGTGCGAACTGTCGAACCTCGCCGACCTCGACACGTCATCGCCGCGCGTGCAGGCGGCGATCGAGGGATACCTCGGGCACCTGCTCGATCTCGGCGTCGCGGGCTTCCGCATCGATGCCGCCAAGCACATCGCCGCGGACGACCTCGCTGAGATCGTCGGGGCCCTGCCGGGCGACCCCCTCATCTGGAGCGAGGTGATCCGCGGCGCAGCCTCGGAGCCCGTGCAGCCCGAGGAGTACACCGGATTCGGCGAGGTGTTCGAGTTCCAGTACGCGCGCGACCTCGGCCCGGCGCTGAAGGCCGGCATCGTCGGCGACCCCGAGCTCGGCGACACGCGACCGCTGCACGTCGACTCCGATCGGGCCGTCGTGTTCGTCGACAACCACGACACGGAGCGGGGCGAGGCATCCCTCACGTATCGCGACGGCGGCCTCTACCTCATCGCCAACGCGCTCATGCTGGCCGACGACTACGGCACGCCCGTGGTGTACTCCGGCTACGCGTTCAGCGACCGCGACGCGGGCCCTCCTGCGGGCTCCGACGGCGCGGCGCTCGGCGGCTCGTGCGACGGCGTCACCGGGCCGAAGGCGGCGTACGACGACGGCGAACGCGTCTGCACCGAGGCGTGGACGGCGATCGCCGGCCTTCTGGAACTCCGGCGCTTCGCGGGTGACGCTCCGCGCCTCCCCGGCGTCTCGGACGGCGACGTGTCGGGATTCGAGCGGCAGGGCCGCGCACTCGTGCTGGTCAACACCGAAGACGCGGCGGCCGAGGCGAGCGTCGCCACGACCCTTCCCGACGGCGCGTACTGCGACGTCGTAAGCGGCGGTGCCCGTTCCGCGGCTTCGGGCACGTGCACGGGCACGACCGTGACCGTCGACGGCGGCACCGCGCGAGCAGAGGTTCCCGCGGAGGGCGTCGTGGCGGTGCACATCGGCGCGATGCGGCGATAGACTTCGGACACAACTGAGGGGCTCTGTCACGCGCACCGCGTGCAACCACGTCGCATTCGCCGACGTCGGAGTCGGCACAGACCCGGAGGTCCTCATGACCCTCTCCTCCCCCGCCCTCCGTCCCCACCACGACGGCTCGCCGCTACACGTCTCGCACGACGCGCCCCGTCTGGGCGACACCGTCACCGTACGCCTGCGCGTGCCGGCCGGCTACGGTCCGCTCGCGCGCGTGCTCGTGCGCTCGAACCCCGACCACGAGCCGGCGTGGGTCGAGGCCGCCCGCGATGGCGCCGTCGACGACTGGGAATGGTGGACGGCGCACATCGTGGTCGCGAATCCGCGTCACGGGTATCGGTTCCACCTCGTGCTCGCCGACGGGCGCGTGCAGGTGCTGAACCAGGGCGGACTGAGCGACATCGACGCCCTCGACGGCCAGGACTTCGCCCTCGTCGCCGAGAATCCGCCCCCGGCGTGGATGGACGACACCGTGCTCTACCAGATCTTCCCCGACCGGTTCGCGCGCTCCGCGGCGGCCGACGCGCGCCCGGCGCCGGAGTGGGCGATCGCGGCGGCGTGGGACGAGCCGCTCGACCCGGTACACCCCGGCCGCGGCCGCCAGTTCTACGGCGGCGACCTCGACGGCGCCGCCGAGCGTCTCGACCATCTCGTCGACCTCGGCGTCACGGCGCTCTACCACACGCCGGTGTTCCCGGCGGAGTCGAACCATCGCTACGACGCCTCGCGCTTCGATGCCGTCGATCCGCTCCTCGGCGGCGACGACGCGTATCTGCGGCTCGTCGAGGCGGCCCACGCACGCGGCATCCGCGTGATCGGCGACCTGACCACGAACCACTCCGGCAGCGCCCACGACTGGTTCCGTTCCGCGTTCGGTCACCCGGGTGCCGCCGAGGGTGAGTTCTACTACTTCGCCGACGACGAGAACACCGTGTACGAGACCTGGCTCGACGCACCGACGTTGCCGAAGTTCGACTGGAACAGCCCGGAGCTGCGGCGACGGTTCATCGAAGGTCCCGATTCGGTCGTCGCGCAGTGGCTGCGGCCCCCGTTCGCGATCGACGGCTGGCGCATCGACGTGGCGAACATGACCGGTCGACTCGGCGCCGAAGACCTCAACGCCGAGGTGCGTCGCACCCTCCGGCGCACGATGATCGACGTCGAGCCCGAGACCCTCCTGCTCGCCGAGTCGACCAACGACGCGGCGAGCGACCTGCAGGGCGACGCCTGGCACGGCGGCATGACCTACCCCGCCTTCACGCGCGGCGTGTGGTCGTGGCTCGCCGACCCGCGCCGCGTCCCGCATCGCGGGTTCGACGGCAGCGTGAGCGACGACATGTGGTTCTTCGGACTGCCGACCGGGATGCCCCGCTACACGGCCGCGCAGTTCGTGGCGCAGTGGGAGCGGTTCACGAGCCAGATCCCCTGGCGGGTGCAACGCGGCACGATGACCGCGCTCGACACCCACGACACCGCGCGCTTCGCGACCTACGCGTCCCCCGGCGCGGTCGCGGTCGCCGTCGGGCTGTCGATGACACTCCCCGGCATCCCCGTCGTCTACGCCGGCGACGAGTTCGGACTCGAGGGCGTCGACGGCGAGATGAGCCGCACGCCGCTCCCCTGGGACCAGATCGGCGAACCCGCCGTCGCCGCCCGGATCGCCCTCTACCGCGAGCTGATCGCGCTTCGCCGTGCCCACCCGGCGCTGCGGACGGGCGGGCTGCGCTGGGTGCACGTGGGCGAGACGGGCGTCGCCTTCGTGCGGGAGAGCGCCGAGGAGTGCGTGCTCGTCGTCGCCGCGCGCGGCGGTCTGGACACCACGGTCGAGGCACCCCTCGTCATCGGCGCGGACGCCGCACGCCCGCTCTTCGGCGACGCGGAGCTCACGGCCTCCGGCGACGTTGCCATCCGGGTGCGGGTGGCGGACACCGGCTTCGCGGCGTGGGCGCTGCCGGGTCTTCGCGCGCCCTCGGCGACCGAGCGGGACACCCCGCTCACTCCGGAGGCGTTCGTGCAGCTGGGTGGGCCCGCCGGCGACGCGGTGGCCTAGTCGGTCGCGGGAGGCCGGGCCCTCCGCGCGAGGACGGCCTGGTACAGGTCGCGGCTCGACAGACCGGTCTGGGCCGCGACCTCGGCGGCGGCGTCCTTGAGCCGGGTGCCCGAGGCCACGAGGCTCTGCACCTGGGCGAGCGCGTCGTCCGCCGAGACGGCGCGGGCGGGTGCGCCGCCGACGACGATCACGATCTCGCCCCTGACGCCGTCCGACGCCCAGGCGGCGAGGGCCTGGAGGCCGTCACGCACGACCTCCTCGTGGAGCTTCGTGAGCTCGCGGCAGACGGCTCCGGGGCGGTCGGCGCCGAAGGCCTCGGCCATCGCCCCGAGGGTCTCGGCGAGGCGCGACGGAGCTTCGAAGAAGACCATCGTGCGCGGCTCGGCGGCGAGGGCGGCGAGCGCGCGACGTTGATCGCCGTCCTTTCTCGGGAGGAAGCCCTCGAACGTGAAGCGGTTGGTCGGCAGGCCGGCGACGGCGAGCGCCGTGACGACGGCGCTCGGGCCCGGGATCGCGGTCACCGTCACGCCCTGCGCGATCGCCTCGACGACGAGCGCGTAGCCCGGGTCGCTGACGGTGGGCATGCCCGCGTCGCTCAGCACCAGCAGGTCTTCGTCGCGCGCCCGCTGCACGAGCTCGGCGGCGCGCTGACGCTCGTTGTGATCGTGGAGGGCGATGAGCTTCGGGCGGTTCGCAACGCCGAGCCCCTGCATCAGACGCTGTGTCGTGCGCGTGTCCTCCGCGGCGACGACGGTCGCGCTCTCGAGTGCCGAGACGAGCCGGGCAGAGGCATCCCCCAGGTTTCCGATGGGCGTCGCGGCGAGGATGATCACCGCCCCAGCATAGGCTGGTGCCTGTGACGACGACCGACGCGCTGCTGCCGCCGCAGCCGAGCGCCGAGCGCCCGTCGAGGTACGACCTCTGGCGTGCCCGCGTGGGCGCCGATGCCCGACTGGGGCGCCTGTGCAGCTGGCTCGCGCCGGTGCTCGTCACGGCCCTCGCCGGCATCCTGCGGTTCTGGAACCTGGGGCATCCGCACAGCCTCGTCTTCGACGAGACGTATTACGTGAAAGATGCCTGGAGCCAGTGGAACCTCGGCTATGCCGCGACCTGGCCCGACGGCGCGGATGTCAGGTTCGCCGCCGGCGAGACCGACATCTTCACGACCGACCCGAGCTTCGTCGTGCATCCCCCGCTCGGCAAGTACCTGATCGGCGCGGGCATGTGGCTGTTCGGCCCGGACAACTCGTTCGGCTGGCGCTTCGCGACCGCGATGTTCGGCACGGCGCTCGTGCTGCTCCTCTTCTTCGTCGCACGGTCGCTCACCCGTTCGACCGTTTTCGCCACGGTGGCGTCGGGCCTCCTCGCGATCGACGGCCT
>QFPD01000070.1 GCA_003248845.1 Microbacterium sp.
GAGGCCGCCGCGCCGCATGAGACGGTCGCCCTCGAACACGTAGAGTCCGACCGTGAGCCGGTGCGGACGCTGGTCCGTCTGCACGACCGACACGGCGCTGCCGGCCCCGCGCTCGACGGAGATCCGCGACATGCCGGTCGTCTCGAGCCACGCCGCGCTCCATCCACGCAGGCTGCGCCCCGACTCCTCCTCGAGCGCCGCGAGCAGGTCGTCGAGGGTCGTGTTGCCGAACGCGTGCGCCGCGAAGTACCGGCGCGCCCCGCGGAAGAAGGCGTCCTCCCCCACGAACGCGACGAGCTGTTTGAGAACCGATGCGCCCTTCGCATACGTGATGCCGTCGAAGTTGAGCTTCGCCGCCTCGAGGTCGGGGATGTCGGCGACGATCGGATGCGTCGTCGGCATCTGGTCCTGCGTGTACGCCCACCCCTTGCGACGGCTCGCGAACGTGACCCAGGCGTCGGGGAAGCCGCCGGCGGCGACGGCGGCGTGCGCGCCGGAGAAGTCGGCGAACGACTCCTTGAGCCACAGATCGTCCCACCAGCGCATCGTCGCGAGATCACCGAACCACATGTGCGCCATCTCGTGCAGGATCGTGTTGGCGCGTCCTTCGCGCTGCGCGACGGTCGCCGCACCGCGGAAGACGTACCGCTCGGTGAACGTGACGAGCCCGGGGTTCTCCATTGCGCCGAGGTTGTACTCGGGGACGAAGATCTGGTCGTACTTGCCCCACGGATAGGTGAGCCCGAACGCGTCGCCGAAGAAGGACAGTCCCGCACGGGTGATCTGCAGGATCTCCTCCGCGTCACCCGAGTCGATGAGGTGGGGCGCAAGCGAGGCGCGGCACAGCACTCCGAGCGCGACAGGGCCGCTCGCCCCCTGCCAGGTGCCGCCCACGCGCGCATAAGGACCCGCCGCGATCGCCGTGATGTAGCTCGAGAGCGGATGGGTCTGCGCGAAGGTGACCCGCGCACCGCCGGCGACGCTCTCGCGTCCCGTCTCGGCGCCGTTGGAGAGGACCTCCCACCCGTCGGGAGCGCTGACCACGAAGCGCCAGCGGGCCTTCAGATCGGGCTGCTCGAACACCGGATAGACGCGGCGGCTGTCTGCGGGCTCGTACTGCGTGTACAGATACACCGCGTCGTCGACGGGGTCGCGGAAGCGGTGCAGGCCCTCCCCCGACGAGCTGTACTTCCCTCTTCCGCGGACGGTGACGACGTTGTGGGCGGTGAGCCCCGCGACGCGCACCCGCGCGCCGTCCCAGTCCACCGCCTGTGCCGCTCCGTTGACGATCACTTCGTCGACGGAGGCGCCGACGAAGTCGATCCACGTCTGCGTGGCGGATGCCGCGAACACCAGCGTCGATGCGGTCGGGAAGGTCGCGGCATCCGCCGACGCTGCGTCGCGCAGATCGACCTCGACGTCCACGGTCTCGAGGCGGATCTCGGCGGCACGCGCCGCCGTCTCATCACGGGTCAGATTAGCGGTGGAGGTCATCACTCCATGCTGTCATGCCCGCGTTGCCGTCCCTCGACGCACCGAGGGACGCTCAACGCTCCCGGCGCTCCTCGTCCACACGTGCCGACTCCGGCGAGACTGCCCAGATCGCGCCCGTGTCGGTTGACGGACGCGCGACGGGGATGCGGGTGCCGAGCACCTGCGCAACGACGTCCTGAGCGATCTTGGCGGCGGTGAGTCCGGCGTCGTCGAGGATCTGCTCGCGCGTCGCGTGGTCGATGAACGCATCGGGCAGCCCCAACTCGTCGACCGCCGTGTCCACTCCGGCCTCGCGCAGCACCTGACGCACGCGAGTCCCGATCCCCCCCACGCGGATGCCGTCCTCGATCGTGATGACGAGGCGATGGGACGCCGCAAGCTCGACGACGCTCGGCTGCACGGGCACGACCCATCGCGGGTCGATCACGGTCGCCCCGATGCCCTGCGCACGCAGACGCTCCGCGACGTCCATCGCGAGCTGGGCCATCGGGCCGATGCCGACGAGCAGAACGTCCTGCTCACCGTGCTGCCACAGCACGTCCGTTCCGTCGGCGAGGCGCTCGATCGCAGGGAGCTCGGGCGAGACGGCACCCTTCGGGAAACGAACGACGGTCGGCCCATCGGCGACGGCAATCGCTTCATCGAACTCCTCGCGCAGACGTCGCTCGTCGCGCGGAGCAGCGATGCGGATGCCGGGGACGAGCTGCAGCATCGCCAGGTCCCAGACCCCGTGGTGGCTCGGGCCGTCGGGCCCCGTCACTCCGGAGCGGTCGAGGACGAAGGTGACGCCGGCCCTGTGGAGGGCGACATCCATCATCACCTGATCGAACGCGCGGTTCATGAATGTCGCGTAGATCGCGACGACGGGGTGGAGGCCACCGAAGGCGAGTCCCGCGGCGGAGGCGACGGCGTGCTGCTCCGCGATGCCCACGTCGTACACGCGATCCGGGAAGCGCTGTGCGAACGGCTGGAGCCCGGTGGGGCGCAGCATCGCCGCCGTGATGGCGATGATGTCCTCGCGGCGCTCGCCGGCGTCCACGAGCGCCTCAGCGAAGACGTCGGTCCACCCGACCGTGTCGGAGGATCCCAGCGGCTCGCCGGTCGCGGGGTCGATCTTGCCGACCGCGTGGAACTGGTCGGCCTCGTCGTTGCGGGCCGGCTCGTACCCACGCCCCTTCTCCGTGATGACGTGCACGATCACCGGCGCACCATAGGCCTTCGCGAGGCGCAGGGTCTCGTCGAGCGCACGGAGGTCGTGCCCGTCGATCGGGCCCAGGTACTTGATGTCGAGGTTGGAGTACAGCGCTTCGTTGTTCGTGAAACGCGAGAGGAACCCGTGCGTGCCGCCGCGCACTCCGCGGTAGACGGCGCGTCCGGCGGGTCCGAGCCTGCGGAAGAACGAATCCGATCCGCGCCGCAGGCTCTCGTAGCCCTCGGTCGTGCGGACACGGTTGAGATAGCGGGCCATGCCGCCGATCGTCGGAGCGTAGGAGCGGCCGTTGTCGTTCACGACGATGACGAGGTTGCGCTCATTGTCGTCTGAGATGTTGTTGAGCGCCTCCCACGTCATCCCGCCCGTGAGTGCGCCGTCCCCGACGACGGCGACGACATGCCGGTCGGTCCGACCCGTGCGCGTGAGCGCCCGCGAGATGCCGTCAGCCCAGCTCAGGGAGCTGGACGCGTGCGAGGACTCGACGACGTCATGCGGACTCTCGGAACGCTGAGGGTATCCGGCGAGCCCTCCGCGCGAACGCAGGGCGTCGAAGTCCTGCCGACCGGTGAGCAGCTTGTGCACGTACGACTGGTGCCCCGTATCGAACACGAACGGATCGTTCGGGGAATCGAAGACGCGGTGGAGAGCGATCGTGAGTTCGACGACGCCGAGGTTCGGACCGAGGTGGCCACCCGTGCGCGAGACGTTCTGGACGAGGAAGTCGCGGATCTCCTGAGCGAGCTGCTCGAGCTCCTCCGGTGAGAGCGCATCGAGATCGCGCGGACCGGTGATCGAGGCGAGCAGGCTCATCCCCCGAGTCTACGCGGGGGATCTGGCGGTGTGGACAGTGAGCGAGCAGGATCGAAGCATTCGTGAGGAGGACGCCATGACGACAGGAATCGACCCCGCTGTGCTGCCGAGTGGGGCCGGCTGCGTGGAATGCGACGCCGAGGGCGGATGGTGGCTGCACCTGCGCCGATGCGCCCAGTGCGGGCATGTCGGGTGCTGCGACGACTCGCTGAAGCGGCATGCGAGCGCACACGAGCGCGCGACCGGGCACCCCGTCATTCAGAGCTTCGAGCCCGGTGAGGACTGGTTCTTCGACTACCGCACCGGTGCGTTCGAAGCCGGCCCGCCGCTCGCACCGCCGACGAGCCACCCCGTCGGTCAGACGGTACCCGGTCCGCAGGACCGCGTGCCGCACGACTGGCAGCAGCAGCTCGGCCGGCGCGCGTGAAGCCCCGGCATCCCTCACACGGGAAGGATGCCGGGGGCTTCGGCGCGACCGATCAGACGAGCGAGCGCAGCACGTACTGCAGGATGCCGCCGTTGCGGTAGTAGTCGGCCTCACCGGGCGTGTCGATGCGGACCTTCGCGTCGAACACGATCGTCTGCTTGCCCTCGGGCGAGAACTCGCTCGGGGCCGCGGTGACCTTGACCGTCTTCGGGGTGGTGCCGTTGTTGAGCTCCTCGAGGCCCTCGATGGAGACGATCTCGGTGCCGTCGAGGCCGAGGCTCTTCCACGACTGACCCTCGGGGAACTGCAGCGGCACGACGCCCATGCCGATGAGGTTCGAGCGGTGGATGCGCTCGAAGCTCTCCGTGATGACGGCCTTGACGCCCAGGAGGGACGTGCCCTTGGCCGCCCAGTCGCGCGACGATCCCGAGCCGTACTCCTTGCCGCCGAAGACGACGAGCGGGGTACCGGCCGCCGCGTAGTTCTCGCACGCGTCGTAGATGTACGACTGCGGACCACCGGCCTGCGTGAAGTCGCGCGTGAAGCCGCCCTCGACGATCTGACCGTCGTTGACGGCGGAGACGAGCTCGTTCTTCAGGCGGATGTTCGCGAACGTGCCGCGGATCATGACTTCGTGGTTGCCCCGGCGCGAGCCGTAGGAGTTGAAGTCCTTCTGCGCCACACCGTGTTCGGTGAGGTACTGCGCGGCGGGCGTGCCCGCCTTGATGTTGCCGGCCGGCGAGATGTGGTCGGTCGTGACCGAATCACCGAGGGTCGCCATGACGCGGGCGCCGGAGATATCCGAGACGGGAGTCAGGTCCATCGACATGCCCTCGAAGTACGGCGCTTTGCGGACGTACGTCGAGTCGGCATCCCACTCGAAGATGGGGCCCTCGGGAGTCGGCAGGCTCTTCCAGCGCTCGTCGCCGTCGAAGACCGTGGCGTACTGCGTGATGAACTGGTCGCGCGAGATCGACGCATCGATCACTTCCTGCACCTCGTCGGGGGCCGGCCAGATGTCCTTCAAGAAGACGTCGTTGCCGTCCTGGTCCTTACCGAGCGGGTCGGTCTCGAAATCGAAGTTCATCGAGCCGGCGAGGGCGTATGCGACGACGAGCGGCGGTGAAGCCAGGTAATTCATCTTCACGTCGGGGCTGATGCGGCCCTCGAAGTTACGGTTGCCCGAGAGAACTGCCGTGACGGCCAGGTCGTTCTCGTTGATCGCCGCGGAGACCTCTTCGATGAGCGGGCCCGAGTTGCCGATGCAGATCGTGCAGCCGTAGCCGACCGTGTAGAAGTCGAGACCCTCGAGCGCCTTGTCCAGGCCCGACTTCTCGTAATAGTCGGTGACGACCTTCGAGCCCGGTCCGAGCGTCGTCTTGACCCACGGCTTGCGCTTGAGGCCCTTGTCGACGGCCTTCTTGGCGAGCAGGCCCGCCGCGATCATGACCGACGGGTTCGAGGTGTTGGTGCAGGACGTGATCGCCGCGAGCGTCACGGCGCCGTTGTCGAGGAGGTACGCCGTGCCGTCCGGGGTCGTCACCTTGACGGGCTTGGATGCCGAGGCAGGCGCGCCGCTCGAGATGTGCACCTCGCGGGTCTCGGGCTCTTCGTCGCCGGGAGCGGCACCCGGGTCGGAGGCCGGGAAGGAGTGCTTCGACTCGAGGTCGACGATCGAGTTCGAGGTCGAGGGCGTCGCGTAGTTGACGATGTCCTTTTCGAACTGGCTCTTCGCCTCGGAGAGGAGGATGCGGTCCTGCGGGCGCTTGGGGCCGGCGATCGACGGCACGACAGTGCCGAGGTCGAGCTCCATGTACTCGCTGAAGACGGGCTCGTTGTCGGCGTCGTGCCAGAGCTTCTGCTCCTTCGCGTACGCCTCGACGAGGGCGACCGTCTGGTCGTCACGGCCGGTCAGGCGCAAATAGTCGAGGGTGACGTCGTCGATCGGGAACATCGCCGCGGTCGAGCCGAACTCGGGGCTCATGTTGCCGATCGTGGCGCGGTTCGCGAGCGGAACGGAGGCGACGCCCTTGCCGTAGAACTCGACGAACTTGCCGACCACACCGTGCTTGCGGAGCATGTCGGTGATGGTGAGCACGACGTCGGTCGCCGTCACACCGGCCGGAATCTCACCGGTGAGCTTGAAGCCGACGACGCGAGGGATGAGCATCGACACGGGCTGGCCGAGCATCGCGGCCTCCGCTTCGATGCCGCCGACGCCCCAGCCGAGCACACCCAGACCGTTGACCATCGTGGTGTGCGAGTCGGTGCCGACGCAGGTGTCGGGGTATGCACGGAGCACGCCGTCGCGGCCGGTACGGTCGTAGATCACCTTCGCGAGGTGCTCGATGTTCACCTGGTGGACGATGCCGGTCCCGGGCGGGACGACCTTGAAGTCTTGGAAAGCAGTCTGTCCCCAACGCAGGAACTGGTAGCGCTCGCCGTTGCGCTCGTACTCGATCTCGACGTTTCGCTCGAGCGCATTCTCGCTGCCGAAGAGGTCGGCGATCACCGAGTGGTCGATGACCATCTCGGCGGGCGAGAGCGGGTTGATCTTGTCGGGGTCTCCGCCGAGGGCGGTGACCGCCTCGCGCATCGTCGCGAGGTCGACGATGCAGGGGACGCCGGTGAAGTCCTGCATGACGACGCGGGCGGGCGTGAACTGGATCTCCGTGTCGGGCTCCGCGTCGGCATCCCAGTTGCCGAGCGCTTCGATCTGCGCCTTGGTGACGTTCGCGCCGTCCTCGGTGCGCAGGAGGTTCTCGAGCAGCACCTTCAGGCTGAACGGGAGCTTCTCATAGCCCGCGACGGTGTCGATCCGGTAGATCTCGTAGTCGGTGCCTCCGACCGTGAGGGTGCTCTTCGCACCGAAGCTGTCAACAGTGGACACGTTGCTCTCCTTCGTCGGGGGCGCAGACGGCGACGACGTTCCGCGGTCTGTCTTTCCATCTTCCCCGCCCGCGTCGCCTCCGGCTAGTGAGGTTCGCCTTACCGACGGGATGCCGCACGGCGGGAAGAATTTATCTTGATGTCAAGATAAATCTATCACGTCGCGGGGGGTGTCTCCGCCTTCGGATAGACGGCGCGCACGGCGAGCCAGGTCACCGCGACGAGGGGGGCGAACAGCGGCAGCCCCATGATGAGTTTGAGGGTCCCCAGCGTCGTCACATCGCCGGCGAAGTAGAACGGCAGCTGCACCGCGAGCCGCAGGTAGAAGAGTGCCGCCCACGCGCTCGCCAGCCAGAAGAAGACGCGGCGCTTGCGGGGGTCCGCCCGCCACGCGATGCCCTCGTTCATCAGGAACCCGACCGCAAGTCCGATCAGCGACCAGCCGACGAGCGCAGAGACGAGGAACGCAGTGCCGTAGGCGGCATTGGTGATGAGCCCCGGAACGAAGTTGTCCTGGCCGCGTCCCGTCCACAGCGCCAGCCCCGCGGCGACCGCCGCAGCGATGAGGCCGCCGAGCGCGGCGCTGACGGGTGAGCGCTGCAGCAATCGCACGACCGTGAAGACGGCCGCAAGCCCCACGGAAACAACGAGCGAGAGGACGAGGTTCTGCGTGAAGGTGAAGAGCAGGACGAAGGCGAGACCCGGCAGCACCGACTCCAGTACCCCGCGCCAGCCGCCCATCGCCGCCCACACGACGTGGCCGGTATGCGCGTCCTTTGCGGGGTCCATGCCGGCGCGACGCGCTGCTCCACCCAGCGCCTGGCCGAACAGCTCGGATGCCGTCGGTGTGCGCTCCGGTTCGGGGCCGTCCGGCGTCGTCATGCGGTGCCGGGCGCGGCCGGCATCTTCAGCGGAATGAGGTCGCGCGGAGGCATCGGCGTGCCGCCGCGCACGACGACCAGAGAGCGGAAGAGGTCCTCGACCTTCTCCGCGGCATCCACATCGCTCGTTGCGGCACCGCCGATGACGCCGCGGAGGAACCAGCGCGGGCCGTCGACACCGACGAACCGCGCGAGTCGCTTGCCGGGAGTCGCCTCGGGGCCGGCTGCGACCGGAACCTCGGCGAGAAGCTCAGGGCCGAGCGGGCCCTCGCGCTCTTCGACCCGGCCGCCCTGCTGCCGGATCTGCTGACGGATCTGCTCGCGCGTCTCGTCCCACAGTCCGCTCGACCGGGGAGCCGCGAACGGCTGCACCTGCAGCGTCGAGTCGGCGTAGTCGAGGCCGACCGCGACGATGCGCTTGGTCTGCTCCTCGACTTCGAGACGCAGGTTCAGGCCCTCGCGTGGCAGCACCTTGATGCCGCCGAGGTCGATGTAGGGCCGCACCGGATTCGCTTCGGAATCATCGAACGGTCCCGCCGTCGGGCGATCGGTCGGTGCGGCCTTTCCCACAAGTTCGTCGCTCATGCGCCTGCTCCTGTCTGATATCCCGTGGATCCGAACCCGCCCTCACCGCGCGCGGACTCCGGCAGTTCGTCGACGGGCACGAACCGCACGCGCGGCACCGGCATGACGATGAGCTGCGCGATGCGGTCGCCCGCGAGGCCACTGCGCGGAACGACGAAGGCGACGTACCCGTCGGGAAGCGCGATGCGCACCCCTGTCGCCACGAGGGCGCGCTCCCCCGGGCCGAGTCGGAGCTCCTCCGCCGAGACGAGGTCGGCACCCGCGTCGCCCGGATGGGCGTACACGGGGACGTGCGCCGCGATAATGGGAACGTCCACGGATTCGATCACCACACGAGGCTAATGCACCCCCCGATGAATGCCGACATGCCGACCGACGCGGACCCGGCCCCGCGTGCGACCTACCGCGAGCGTCTAAGCCCGTCGCTGTGGACGCTGCTGAGCGCGGCGGTCGCGGCGCCCATGATCTCGCTCGTCTTCGTGCCGTTGGATGCCACTGTCGCGCTCATCGCGGGACTCGCCGCTGCCGCGGCGATCCTCACCGCGCTCGTCCTCGCTTCACCCGTCGTCGAGGTACGCGCGGGGGAACTGCGCGTGGGCCGCGCGCACATCGCCGCACACCTTCTCGGCGACCCGCGCGAATTCACCGGCGACGAGGCCCGAGAGGTCCGCGGACCCGGTTTGCCACGCACTGCATGGCACATGTTCCGCGGGGGGATCGACGGGGTCGTCGCGGTCCCCGTGCGAGACGAACGCGATCCGGTGACCGTGTGGGTCTTCTCGACCCGCACACCGGATCGCGTGTCGGCGGCGATCCGTCGAGCTCAGGCGTCCTGACCAGACGGCGCCGATGTCGCAGTGCGGCTTACGCGGCGCACTCGATGCAGATCGCGCCCACCGACGTCTCGTGATCGATCTGCGTGCGGTGCTTCACGAGGAAGCACTCGACGCACGTGAATTCGTCCTCCTGCGGGGGCAGGACGACGACGTCGAGTTCGAGATCGGACAGGTCGGCGCCGGGGAGCTCGAAGCCCGAGGGGTTGTCGGCGTCTTCGTCACCGACCGCGCCAGACAGCTTGTCGGGCACGCGCTCCTTCAGGGCCTCGATCGACTCGCTGTCGTCTTCGGTCTTGCGGGGGGCGTCGTAGTCGGTCGCCATGCTCTCACTTCCAGAATCTGCCGTGTGCCGCCGCACCTCGTGGGCGAGCGGCGGCGTTAGTTTGCACGACCCGGAGGGATTACGCAAATGATGACGGTTCGCACTCCCCTCTCCGGTGGGTGCGCCACTGAGAACTCGCGGCGCGCCCG
>QFPD01000354.1 GCA_003248845.1 Microbacterium sp.
ACTCGACGAGGTGCGCGTGCGCGGCGCTCGCCTCGGGGCCGACCGCGCGCAGACGCGCACCGAATCCCTCCATCCGAGGTGCGAGGACCACCTCGTCGTGGGTCACGGCGGCCACGTCGGGAGACGCCGTGCGTGGAGCCCGCGGCCCGGGCGCGCGTCGGGATGGGGCCATGCCGGCCAGCCTAGACGGCGGGTATGATGAACGCAGCAGCATCGATCCGGCCATCACCGGGGAGCTCGCGGAAGAAAGCCTCGGAGCATCGAGGTCACTAGAACCGCGCGGGGCAGGCCCGTCATCGCCGCAGGAGAGTGGTCCGCCGTCGGGTGGACAAGCGGGGTGGTACCGCGGTTGCCGCGAAAGCGCAGATCGTCCTCGCAGGAAGCATCGCACGCACCTGCTGGAGAGACATGACCTACCCTCGCACTTCCGCTTTCGGCCCCGCCGCCGAGGTCGTTCCGAGCCCGAGGTTCCCCGAGATCGAGCGAGACGTCCTCGCCTTCTGGGAGCGCGATGACACCTTCCGCGCTTCGATCGAGCAGCGCGACGGAGCGGACGAGTGGGTGTTCTACGACGGCCCGCCGTTCGCGAACGGGCTGCCGCACTACGGCCACCTCCTCACGGGGTATGCGAAGGACCTCTTCCCGCGCTTCCAGACGATGCGGGGCAAGAAAGTCGACCGTGTGTTCGGATGGGACACGCACGGCCTCCCTGCGGAGCTCGAAGCCATGAAGCAGCTCGGCATCACCGAGAAGAGCGAGATCGAGGACATGGGCATCGCCGCGTTCAACGCGAAGGCGAAGGATTCGGTGCTGGAGTACACCCAGCAGTGGGAGGACTACGTCACCCGCCAGGCCCGCTGGGTCGACTTCGAACGCGGCTACAAGACCCTCGACACCGGATACATGGAGTCGGTCCTGTGGGCGTTCAAGACACTGTGGGACAAGGGCCTTGCCTATGAGGGCCATCGCGTCCTGCCGTACTGCTGGCGCGACGAGACCCCGCTGTCGAACCACGAGCTGCGCATGGACGACGACGTCTACAAGATGCGGCAGGATCCGTCAGTCACCGTGACGTTCCCCCTCGTCGGTGTGAAGGCGGAGACCCTCGGGCTCACCGGTGTCCGCGCGCTCGCCTGGACGACGACGCCGTGGACACTGCCCACGAACCTCGCCCTCGCGGTCGGCCCCGACATCGAGTACGTCGTCGTCCCGGGCGGGCCTGCCGGCGCCGCGGACGTGAAGGCAGGAGACGATAGCGAGGGCGCGGCGGCGCACCGCTACCTGCTGGCATCCGACCTGCTCGCGAACTACGCGAAGGACCTCGGCTACGAGGGCGCGGCGGCTGCGGTGGAGGCCGTCGAGCGCACGCTCCGCGGCGAAGAGCTGCGCGACGTGCATTACGACCGGCTCTTCGACTACTACGCGGATGCCGAGACGTGGGGCACCGGCACCGCCTGGCGCATCCTCGTCGACGACTACGTCACGACCACCGACGGAACCGGCATCGTCCACCAGGCGCCCGCTTACGGTGAGGACGACCACCGGGTCACGTCGGCCGCCGGCATCCCGCTCATCATGAGCCTCGACGACGGCGGACGGTTCCTGCCGCAGGTGACCGACGTCGCCGGTGAGCTGTGGATGGACGCCAACCGCCCCCTCATCCGTCTGCTCAGGGCCGAGGGACGACTCCTGCGTGAAGCGTCGTACGAGCACTCCTACCCGCACTGCTGGCGGTGCCGCAACCCCCTGATCTACAAGGCCGTATCGAGCTGGTTCGTGCGGGTCACCGACATCAAGGACGACCTGATCTCGGCGAACGAGCAGATCACCTGGGCGCCCGAGAACGTCAAGCACGGTCAGTTCGGCAAGTGGCTCGAGGGTGCCCGGGACTGGTCGATCAGCCGCAACCGGTTCTGGGGCTCGCCCATCCCCGTGTGGAAGAGCGACGATCCGGAGTATCCGCGCGTCGACGCCTACGGCTCGCTCGAAGAGCTCGAGCGCGACTTCGGACGCCTCCCGCGCAACGAGGCCGGAGAGGTCGACCTGCATCGCCCGTACATCGACGATCTCACGCGGTCGAACCCCGACGACCCCACCGGCCGTTCGACGATGCGGCGCATCGAGGACGTCTTCGACGTCTGGTTCGACTCGGGATCGATGCCCTATGCACAGGTGCACTATACGTTCGAGAACCGCGAATGGTTCGATACGCACGCACCGGCC
>QFPD01000355.1 GCA_003248845.1 Microbacterium sp.
ACTGGGGTGCCCAGACCGAGAGGTCAGGTGCGGTCACGACTGCCTCACGAGCAGCGCGACCGGACGGTGCGCCAGCAGGGACGCGAGCGCGCCCGCCATATCGGTGACACGCTCGAAGATCCCCTGCACGAGAGCTGCAGGCGCGTCGAGGAGCAGTCGCGAAAGCCCGTCACGCAGACCGTACGTCTTCACCTGGCGCTGCGCGAGAGCGTCGCGCCGAGCCTCCTCGACGATCGACGGCTGCAACCGCGCCGCGATGATGCGCGCGGTGTCGCGGAGCTGCGGGGCCGTCGCCGTCCCGGCGACCTCGAGCACGCGACGCTCGTAGTGCGCGCGGACGTCGTCGTCGAGAAGAGCACCTCCGTCGATGATCGCCGTCGCGTGGCGTTCGTCGATGCGGCCGGTGCGCAGCGCCTCGAGCGTGGCGGTATAGGTCGACACGAGTGCCGCCCCGCCGCCGAGCCAGGCCGACACGGTACGCTCCCCCACGCGCAGCGCTGCGGCGAGCTCGGCGAGCACCTCGCGCAGTGGGATGCTGTCGCCGAGCTCGCGCCCCGGATGGGCGGCCTGCCGCTGCGCGACGCGACGCGCGACCAGTTCGAGAGCCTCCGCGCACATCTCCGCACGTTCGGCGTGGAGCCGCGACATCTCCGCGCGGTTCGCCGCGACGCGGGTGACGAGCGACGACAGCTCCGCCCAGTGTGGATCGAGCTGCGCTGGAGGTGGATCGAGCTGCGCTGGAGGTGGATCGAGCTGCGCTGGAGGTGGATCGAGCGACAGCGAAGGCTCAGCCTGAGACGCCCCGGCATCCACGAATCCCACCTCGTGTCGGCGCTTCTGCGGCTCTTCCATGGCACTCCTGACGTCGATGCATTCAACGTCCGGTTGCACTGCCGGCTCACCCTTGCGGTCACCTGAACGGGGATGACCGCCGTCTTAAGTTTAGAACATAACTACGATAGTTACAAGCGTCGTTTCTTATCCGCAGGTCCGAAGTCAGGCGGCGCGGCGCTCCGCGACTCTCTTCTTGAGGAACAGCCCCGGCAGCAGCCAGGTCGCGAGGGCCGTGACGACCCAGACGATCATCGGGGCGACGACCCACGTCCACCACGGCAGACCGATCGTCAGCCCCGCACCGGGAATCAAAGCGACGACGAGCAGGGCGACGAACGTCGACACGATCCCGATGCCACCCAGGAGCGCCGGCGCGTTGCGTCGGGCGACCTTCGCTGCCCACGGCGTCAGAACCGACTGCAGCACGGCGAAGATCACGACGGCGAAAACGAATCCCCACCAGCTCGACCAGTCGATGCGGAAGCCATCGAGAACCAGGTCGGCGACGATGAGGCCGACGGCCGCCGAGACGAGGAAGATGAGCGCGCGGATCAGGAAGGTGATCATGCGCTGAGCGTACCGCTTCGGTGCGCTCCGCCCCGCAGCCGCCTCAGTCGCCGCCCAGCGCGGCGAGCCGCGCCTCT
Source organism: Microbacterium sp. (assembly GCA_003248845.1). Classification (GTDB taxonomy): domain Bacteria; phylum Actinomycetota; class Actinomycetes; order Actinomycetales; family Microbacteriaceae; genus Microbacterium. The sequence goes on from QFPD01000355.1 coordinate 1,479, forward strand.
TCGTCGGCCGCGATCGCCGACTCGATGATCGGTCCGAGCGCGCCGTCCATCACCTGGTCGAGGTTGTACGCCTTGTACCCCGTGCGATGGTCGGCGATGCGGTTCTCCGGGAAGTTGTAGGTGCGGATGCGCTCGGAACGGTCCATGCCACGGATCTGCGAGCGACGGGCATCGGATGCCGCGGCATCCCGCTCCTCCTGCTGCTTCGCGAGCAGGCGCGCGCGGAGCACACGCATACCCGCCTCGCGGTTCTGCAGCTGGCTCTTCTCGTTCTGCATCGAGACGACGATTCCCGTGGGGAGGTGCGTGATGCGCACGGCCGAATCGGTCGTGTTGACCGACTGGCCCCCGGGGCCGGAGGAGCGATAGACGTCGATGCGCAGATCGTTGGGGTCGATCTGCACCTCTTCGGGCTCATCGACCTCGGGGAAGACCAGGACCCCCGTCGTCGACGTGTGAATACGCCCCTGCGACTCGGTCGCGGGCACTCGCTGCACGCGGTGCACACCGCCCTCGTACTTCAGGTGCGCCCACACTCCCTGCGCCGGGTCCGTCGACGACCCCTTGAGCGCGACCTGAACGTCCTTGTAGCCGCCGAGGTCGGACTCATTGCGCTCGAGCAGCTCCGTCTTCCATCCCATGGACGCCGCGTACTGCAGGTACATCCGCAGGAGGTCGGCGGCGAACAGCGCCGATTCGGCGCCGCCTTCCCCCGCCTTGATCTCCATGATGACGTCGCGCGC
>QFPD01000356.1 GCA_003248845.1 Microbacterium sp.
TCGCGCGCGTGGATGCCGGGCGCCGGCGCCTCATGACGGCGGTGCACACCCTGCTGGATGCCGGGGTCGATGCGATTTTCGCCTACTGCGAAGAAGGGCCGGAGATCTACCTTCACCTCGAGGAGATCGGCTCGGTCGTCCCCCGGGACCTGCAGCTCTTGGCCCTCTGCACGACCGACTGCGCGCTCAACGAGCGCCTCGGCGTAACCCACGTGTGCCTGCACCCCGAGCGGGCACCGGACGAGATGTTCCGCGCGTTCGACCTCGGTGTCGTGATGGACCGTGTGCGCGACGGCGTACTCACCGCCCCCGTCGAGCTGCCGTGGGAGCTCGTGCGGGGCTCGACGACGCGCTGACCGAGCGCTGGAGACCGACTCAGTCCTCGAACGCCCCGTAGACCTCGAGCGTGTTCGCCGCGAGCTGCGCGCAGAGCTCGTCGAGCGGCATCCCCAGCTCCTCGGCCAGGAAGCGCACCGTCACCGGCACGAGGTACGGTGCGTTGGGCCGCCCGCGGAACGGCGCGGGGGTGAGGAACGGTGCATCCGTCTCGACGAGGATCCGCTCGCGCGGGGTCACCGCGAGCGCGTCGCGCAGGTTCTGTGCGTTCTTGAACGTGACGTTGCCCGCGAAGCTCAGCCAGTAGCCGCGGTCGGCGGCAACGCGCGCCATCTCCTCATCACCCGAGAAGCAGTGGAAGACCGTCCGCTCGGGTGCGCCCACACGCTCGAGGGTCTCGAGGACGGCGTCGTGCGCGTCGCGGTCGTGGATCTGCATCGCGAGGCCGTGCTTCTTCGCGAGCGCGATGTGCGCCTCGAAGCTCTCGAACTGCGCAGGAAGGCCGTCGCCCTCCGTGCGGAAGAAGTCGAGCCCGGTCTCACCGATCGCGCGTACGCGCGGCTGGGCGGCGAGCTCGTCGATCACGGCGATCGCCTCAGCGAGCGTGCCCTGCTGGGCATACACCGGCGCTTCGTTCGGGTGGATCGCTACCGCGGCGAGGACCCGCGGGTGGGATGCCGCGGCCCACGCCGACCACCGGCTCGACTCGATGTCACCGCCCGCCTGGACAACGCCGATGACCCCCACCTCGGCGGCACGCAGCAGCTGCTCGTCGAGCGACATGCCGTCACCGTCCTCGATCTCGAGGTGCGCGTGGTTGTCGTAGACCGGTACCGCGAGGGGTTCGGGCGACGCGGGGTAGGAGAGGTCGCGCGCGCCCTTCTCGCGCTGACGCACGTAGTTCGACGGATCGGTCATCGCCTGCTCACTGCTCGATGCGCGGGAACAGCGGGGCGAGCCCGTTGACGCTTGTGCCGGGGGCGAGGACGCCCCATGTCCCCGCAGCGCGGATCGGCTGGTCCTCGAGGCGTCCGGCGTGGCCGAGAGCGGCCCACAGTTTCGCGGTGGCCTGCGGCATGACGGGGCTCAGCAGCACCGCGAGCGCGCGCAGCCCCTCGGCGGCGGTGTAGAGCACGGTGCCCAGGCGGGCACGGTTCGCATCGTCTTTCGCGAGGGCCCAGGGTTCGTTGTCGGTGATGTAGCCGTTGAGCGCGTCGACGATCGTCCAGATCGCCGCGATCGCCTCGTCGGGGCGGAACCGCTCGATCGCCGCGTCGGCGTTCACCGCGGCATCCGCGACGATCCGCTGGATCTCGAGGTCGCCGTCCGTGTAGTCGGATGCCGGCGGCACGACGCCCTCGAAGTACTTCTCGATCATCGCGGTGGTGCGCGAGGCGAGGTTGCCGAACCCGTTGGCAAGCTCCGCCTGGTAGCGGGCGGACAGGTCCTCCCACGAGAACGAGCCGTCCTGTCCGAAGGCGATCGCCGACAGGAAGTAGAACCGGTAGGCATCCGACCCGAAGACGTCGGTGATCTCCGTGGGGGCGATGCCGGTGAGCTTCGACTTCGACATCTTCTCGCCGCCGACCAGCAGCCAGCCGTGCGCGAACACGCCGCGCGGCACGTCGAGGCCCGCCGCCATGAGCATGGCCGGCCAGATCACCGCGTGGAAGCGGAGGATGTCCTTTCCGACGATGTGGTACGCCGGCCACCGACGCGAGAACTGCTCGGGATCCGTGCCGTAACCGACCGCGGTCGCGTAGTTGAGCAGTGCGTCGACCCACACGTAGATGACGTGCGACGGGTCCCACGGCACCTCGATGCCCCAGTCGAACGTGGAGCGCGAGATCGACAGATCCTTCAGGCCCTGCTTGACGAACGAGA
>QFPD01000071.1 GCA_003248845.1 Microbacterium sp.
CTCAACGCGATCTACGACATCGCCTCGGGAGCGCCGATCAAGGCGTTCATCGACGGGAGGGTGTCGTCGACTCTGCTCTCGAACGAGAACCGAGACGACGCCACCCGCGACGAACGATCAGTGCGACAGATGCGCGCCGACGCCCTGTCCGATCTCTGCGCTCACGGCATCGCGTGCGACGCCGTCCCGACCGGCGTCGGCGCCGCGATCGTGGTGCGGGTCACGCTCGACGAGCTGCAGAGCGGCGTCGGCGCGGCATCCATCGACGGCATCGAGACGCCGGTGCCGGTGTCGGCGCTGCGGCAGCTCGCATGCGACCTGGGCGTGATCCCGTGGGTCATGGGAGGCGAATCCGAAGTGCTCGACTGGGGCAGGGTGAAGCGCAGCTTCACACCGGCGCAGAAGCGGGCGATCGCCGCCCGCGATCGGGGCTGCGCGTGCTGCGGCGCTCCCGTCGCCTGGACGCACGTGCACCACATCGAGTGGTGGTGCCATGACGGTCCCACCGACCTCGCGAACGGGCTTCTGCTCTGCAGTGCCTGCCATCATCGCCTGCACGACGACGGGTGGGATGTGCGCATCGACGGTGTGGGTACAGCGGCGACCGTGTGGTTCCTGCCGCCACCCTGGATAGACCCGGATCGCACACCCCGCCCCTCCGCGAGTCAGCTGTGCACGCTCGCCGCATGAGCGCGGGGCGGTACCCCGCTATGTCGGTGTCGGTGTCGGTGTCGGTGCCTGTGCCGGCGCGTCTCGCTGAGCGGGTCCTCAGGGGCGCCTGACAGAATGCGGAGCATGGCGGGTGCGGCATCTTCGAGGCGGCCCTCCGGGGGCGCACCGAGGCGCCCCGCCGGCGGATCCTCACGCCGGAACCCGACCACAGCGCGCCCCACGGCGAAGGCTCGCTCCGCCGCCACCAGCCCCGGCCGCACCCGCGGTCGCGCGAACACACCGCCTCGCCGTCGGAGGCTGACCGCGGCGCAGCGTCGGACCCGCGCGTGTCGCCGGCGCATCGCGATCATCGTCGGCATCGCGACCGTGCCCGCACTCGCCATCGCGCTCGTGGTGGCGGGAGCCCTCGGCATCCTGACCGCTCCGCGTGCCCTCGCGCCGCTGGCGACCCCTCCCGCGGTCGCGGGATACACCGACGAGCAGCGCGACAACGCCGCCATCATCATGCGGGCGGGGCGCGACCTCGGCCTGTCGGTGCGCGACCAGGCCATCGGCGTCATGACCGCGCTTGGAGAGTCGTCGTTGCGCGTCATCGACTACGGCGACTGGGAGACGAGCGGCGTCACGAACCCCGATGGCACCCCCACGACATCGATCGGGCTGTTTCAGCAGCAGGATGGCTGGGGAACCCGCGACGAGCGCCTCGACGCCTACACCTCGGCCGTCCTCTTCTATCGCGCGATGGTCGCCCGGGTGCCCGACCGCGACACGCTCGCGCCGACGCTCGTCGCCCACCGCACGCAGATCAACCAGGACCCCGACCATTACACCCGCTACTGGCCGCTCGCCGTCGTTCTCATCGAGGAGATCTCGGGCCAGAGTTCGGGGCTCGATCCCGCCGCTGACCCCGGAAGATGAGAAGTCTCTCATTCAGCGCCACGGCGCCCGCCGATGCGCGATCATGAGAACGCTTCACGCGCCGCGGGCGATCCCAGCGCCGTCGCGGTCACGGTCGCTTCGCTGATGCCGGGGGGCTCAGCGAAGCGACCTTCTCTCTTCCGGCCGGCCCTCTCCGGACGACTCGGGCAGATCCGGCGGCGCCGTCCGCGAACGGGCGAGCAGCTCGATGAACGCCGCCACGAGCATGCCGAGGCACGCCCCCGCCGTGTTCGCGATGATGTCGAGCACGCTCGGCGTCCGCGCGCTGAGCGCGATCGCCTGGCCGCTCTCGAGCGTCACCGTCGCGACGAACGCAATCGGCAGCACGAGCCACCGCGCCTGCGGGAGGAGCATCGTCAGCAGCAGCCCCAGCGGCACGAACATCACCACGTTCGCCCCGAACTCGATCCGCTCGTAGGTCGCCACCGGGAACACCGCGGTCACGGCGCGCAGCAGCGGTCCCGCGCCTGAGTCGACCGGCACCGGCCAGAAGCCGATCAGCGCGACGGCGACACCGTAGGCGACGAGCCAGGCGCGCGCGTCGCGCCACCAGTGCGATGTCATGTGCCGCTCCTCACCCTGCGAACTGCGACGGGTGTCTACACTGACAACTACTTGGGGAAGAGTATGGCAGAGCGCACATCACGACGTGCCACGGGAGTGGCGGCGGCCTATTGGAGTGCCGCGAGCAGCGGGCGCTTCTTCACGTGGTGGAGCGCGGCCGCCTCGTTCGCCGTCGCGTCGATCATCCTCGTGCCGGTCCAGGACGGCGGGGGAGCGGCCGCATACGGGCGGTCGGTGGTCGCCGCCGCCATCGGCTGGATGATCCTCGCCGTCCCGGTCGCGGGCGTCGCGATGCTCGAGCGGCGGCTGTCGGGCGCGCTCGCCCGCGGCGTGCTCATCATGATCACGCTCGTCGCCATCTCGGTCGCCCGCACGTTCGTCAACAGCGCGGTGCTCTCCGCGATGTTCGGCGACGTCTCGACGGGTCCCATCGTCACTCGGATCCTCACGAACCTCTTCGCCGCCTTCGCCCTCTTCCCGGTCGTGGCGATCATCACGGAGGGCCGCCGTCGCACCCGCGCCATCGCGGAGCGCCTCACTGCCGCACTCGACCGCCTGGATGCCGCGACCGCCGTCGCCGCCGACCGCGCGCGCGAGGCGACAGCGTTCGTCACCCGCATCGAGCGCGAGATACGCGCCGGCCGTGACGCGACACTCGCCGGGACCGTCGACTTCGACACGGTGCGCGCCTTCTCCGAGCGGGTACGGTCTGCCAGTCACGCACTGGAGGAGCAGGCGGCGTCCGCCGAACGGGCGCCGGCCCTCGCCGACGCCGGTGCCCCCGCGCGCGCAGCGGACACCCGTCTCGACGCCGGCGCCTCGGCCGTGACACTCCCACCCGCCCGCCGCCGTGCCCTGCGCCTCGCGCCGACGCCCTTCCTCTGGGCGGGCATCCTCTACGCGGTGCTGTGCGTGCCGTTCGTCGTCTCGCTCTCCGGCAACATCCTCGGCGCGACCGTCGCGACGGCCGCAATCATCGTGATCGACCTCGTGGCGAACGCGGTACTCCGAACACTGCCCCAGCGCGTGCTGCCCGCCGCCTTCATCATCGTGTGGCTGCTCGCCGGCGCCGGCGCCGCGGCGATCGCGCACCTGCTCCTCCCCGAGCACGGCCCCCTCATGTACGTGCCGGCCGTCGCCCTGCCCGCCGTCGCGATCGTTCTCGCACTCGCCCTCGACGCGCGTCGATCGGTGAGAGAAGAGGAGGAGCGATCCACGCGCGAGCTCGCGAAAGCGGCTGCCGACTTCGCGGTCGAGTCGGCCCGCGCCCCCGAGCAGCTGCGTCACGCGGCATCCATGCTGCACGGCCGAATCCAGGGCCGCTGCGTCATCTTCGCGGCGCTCGCCGACGAGCACCCGCCCACCGCGGACGACATCGCCCGCTTCCGCGACGAGACCGACACGGCCCTCGATGAGCTTCTCCCGGCGCACGACACTCCTCCGGCGGGAGGCTTCGACCGCATGCTCGCCGGCTGGCGTCCCCTCATGGACCTCGACACGCGCATCGCGGATGCCGCGGCATCCGCCATCGCCGATGCGGGCGACGGCTCCGTGTTCACCGAAGTCGTCAACGAAGCCCTCGTCAACGCCGTCAAGCATTCCGGCGCCCGGGCCGCGCGTATCGAGATCACGATGGGCGACAGCGACGAGATGTTCGTGCGGGTCGCCGCGCCCGGGCGCCTGCCGCGCGCCGTCATGCAGACGCGTTCGTTCACGGGGCGGACGCTCCTCTTCCAGGACGGCGACGACGTCGTGCTGGAAGCGGCGGTCCCCGCGACCGGAGCAACGGTCAACGCCTGACACGCCTCCCACCGCGGCACTATGCTCGGCGATACCCGCGCCCACCCCCCTCGGCGCAGGGAGTCCCCCGCTCGACAAACCCGCGATCCAGTACGTCGTCGAAGAGGCGGTGGCGGCCGGCATCCGCGACGTCTTCATCATCGTCGGGCGCAACAAGAGCGCGATCGACAACCGCAGGAGGCACTGCTCGCACGGTAAGCTCTGTCTGTCGCAGCGCCGCCCCCCACATTCAGGCGCTACGGCATTCACGAACCCCCGGTAGTGTCCCCACACGACCGGAGCGGCCGACGACCCCCCGCGTGCGGCCGCAGCTCGGGGGGTCGGCGCTTCGCGTCGGCCTCCCGAGTCTCTTTTCCGGCCCGCTCGACGGCGTGAGTGTCGCCCGGCGTTTTGGCCGTGGCATCCCGATGCCGTAGACTCTCCCTTTGGTGTCTGCTGCCTGCGGCCGGCATCGCGAACGTGAGCCCTCCACTGGCGTGTTTCGCCCGGCATCCGCCGAGGAAACCACCCCGGAGTGGGATTCACGAACCTCTCCGTTCGAATCAAGAAAGCAGCACTACTGTGACGCGCACCTACACCCCCAAGGCCGGTGAAGTGACCCGTGAGTGGGTCGTCATCGATGCGACCGACGTCGTTCTCGGACGCCTCGCCTCGCACGCCGCCACGATCCTCCGTGGCAAGAACAAGCCCACCTTCGCGAACCACATCGACACCGGTGACTTCGTGATCGTCATCAACGCCGAGAAGGTGGCGCTGACGGGCCAGAAGCTCCAGAAGAAGATGGCGTACCGCCACTCGGGCTACCCGGGCGGCCTCACGGCAACCTCCTACGCCGAGCTCCTCGAGAAGAACCCGGTCCGCGCCGTCGAGAAGGCGATCCGCGGCATGCTCCCCAAGAACAGCCTGGGTCGCCAGCAGCTGTCGAAGCTGAAGGTCTACGTCGGTGCCGAGCACCCGCACGCTGCCCAGCAGCCCACCCCCTACACCTTCGACCAGGTCGCCCAGTAAGCGCCGCTTCGAACCAGGAACTCAAGGAAAAGAACATGGCGAAGATCGCTGACTCCATCGAAGAGACCCCCGAGTCCTACACCACCGAGAGCGCGGCCGCCCCGGCCGAGTCCGCTCCCCGTCCGGTGCTGTCCGTCCCCGGTGCCGCCGTCGGCCGCCGCAAGCAGGCCATCGCGCGCGTCCGCCTGATCCCCGGCTCCGGCGTCATCACCGTCAACGGCCGCGAGTTCGAGGACTACTTCCCGAACAAGCTGCACCAGCAGCTCATCACCGACCCGTTCACGCTGCTCGACCTCACGGGTGCGTACGACGTGATCGTCCGCATCTCGGGCGGCGGCCCCTCGGGCCAGGCCGGCGCGCTGCGCCTCGGCATCGCCCGCGCCCTCAACGAGATCGACGCCGAGAACAACCGCCCGGCGCTCAAGAAGGCGGGCTTCCTCTCGCGCGACGCTCGCGTCATCGAGCGCAAGAAGGCCGGTCTCAAGAAGGCCCGCAAGGCTCCGCAGTACTCGAAGCGCTGATCGGCGCCGACCGAATGGCACTGTTCGGAACGGATGGTGTGCGGGGCCTCGCGAACGGCTCCCTCACCGCCGAACTGGCGCTCACCCTGGCCCAGGCGACCGCGGTCGTCCTGGGCCAGGGCCGTATCGCCGAAGCGCGCAAGGCCGCAGGCAAGCGGCTCACCGCGGTCATCGCGCGCGACCCGCGCATCTCGGGCCAGTTCCTCAGCGCGGCCGTCGAGGCGGGTCTGGCCTCTTCGGGCGTCGACGTGCTGGATGCCGGAACCCTCCCGACCCCCGCGACCGCGTTCCTCATCGACGACATCGACGCCGACTTCGGCGTCATGATCTCGGCATCCCACAATCCCGCTCCCGACAACGGGATCAAGATCTTCGCGCGCGGGGGCGTCAAGCTCCCCGACGTCGTCGAGCAGCGCATCGAAGAGGCCATGACGGGGCCGAAGCTCCAGCCGACCGGCGGCGCCGTCGGGCGTGTGGTGCGCTTCTCGGATGCCGAGGACCGCTACGCCATCCACCTCCTCGCGTCACTGCCGCACCGGCTCGACGGCCTCCACGTCGTCGTCGACTGCGCCCACGGCGCGGCCTCCGGCGTCTCGCCGGAGACCTTCCGCAACGCCGGCGCCAAGGTCACCGTCATCGGCGCGGACCCCGACGGTCTCAACATCAACGACGGCGTCGGATCGACCCACCTCGACAAGCTCGCGGCCGAGGTCGTCCGCACGGGCGCCGACCTCGGCATCGCCCACGACGGCGACGCCGACCGCTGCCTCGCCGTCGATGCCGAGGGCCGCATCGTCGACGGCGATCAGATCATGGCGATCCTCGCCGTCTCGATGAAGGAGCGCGGCGCGCTGAGCGACGACACCCTCGTCGCGACGGTCATGAGCAATCTCGGCCTGCATCGCGCGATGGCGGCACACGGCATCCGCGTCGAGACGACGGCCGTCGGCGACAGATACGTGCTCGAGCGCATGAATGAGGGCGGCTTCTCCCTCGGGGGCGAGCAGTCGGGGCACGTCATCATGAGCCGGTTCGCGACGACGGGCGACGGCCTGCTCACGGGACTGCACCTCGCGGCCGAGATGGCGCGCACCGGGCGAAGCCTCGCCGACCTCGCCTCCGTCATGACCGTCTTCCCGCAGTCGCTCGTCAACGTCCGCGGCGTCGAGCGCTCGCGCGCCACCGACGCCGACGTGCTGGCCGCCGTGCGCGTGGCCGAGACCGCCCTCGGCGACAGCGGACGGGTGCTCCTGCGCCCCTCGGGCACGGAGCCCATGGTGCGTGTCATGGTCGAGGCGGCGTCGCAGGCCGACGCCCAGCGCATCGCCGACGAACTCGCCGACATCGTCCGCGGGTGAGGGCGGCGTCATCGCCGCATTTGTGTCGGGCGAGTAACGGACTCCGTAACAGCATGATTCGCAACTTGTGTGGATGTTCGGTGAACTCATAGGTTCTCAGATTGAGGAGAGTTTCACTCTCCGATCACGCGGGCGCTTGAGCTCGTGGTCCTTCTCTGGGGATTGGGGAATCACATGGCGCCTCGCCGTGCGCGTTCACGCTGGACAGCTCTTCTCACTGCGGCCGTCGTTGCCGGTGCACTGGTCGTTGCACCCGCCGCCGTTGCGGCGGCAGGAAGCGGCGAGCCGGGCGTGGAGACGTCGGTCACGACGGGCAGTCCCGGCGTCCTTAACCTCTCCGATGGCGATGCTGTGTCCTCCCCGCCTTCGGCCGACAGCGGAGCGCCCTCAGATGGAGGGACTTCCGAGGCGCCGGAGGCGCCCGAGGCGCCGCCGTCTGCGATGACGACGCAGAGCTCGCCGTCCGACGCCGATGGTGTCACCACGACCGGCGGCGTCCCCCCCACCGACGCACCCTCAGACACGCAGACGTCGACAGCCGAGGCATCCGCGCCCGTAGCTGAATTCCAGTTCGGATCGAACGAGGCCGTGGAGGTCGCGCCCGTTGTCGGCGACGCCGATGTCGTCACCGTCAGCGGCCGGCTCGTCGACTCCGAGACCGGCGCGGGGGTCGCGGGCATGGAGGTCTCTTTCGGCACGTTCGGCGCGGGTAAGAGCCTCAGCGGCCTCCCCGAAACCGGCGGCTCCGCCGACGGAACCTCGGTCGTCAGTGCCGAGGATGGGTCATTCTCTTTCCAGACGACGGAAACCACACAGGGCTACGTGGATTTCCGCGTGAACGACTCCGTCGCCAGCGCGCACATAGGCGGCTGGGGCGGGCTGACGTCGGCGACGCGCGGGTTCGCTTACGATCTCGGCGCGATCGCTCTCACGCCCGGCGCTGTCCTCAGCGGCGACCTCACTGTGGACGCGGCGCCCGTGGACACCGTCTCCGTCTCGGTGCAGGTGTTCGCCGTCGGCGCCCAATGGTCGGCGTATAGCTGGTACCACCAGGTTCAGACCGGTGACGCGACCGAATGGGCGGTGGTCGTCGCGCCCGGCAGCTACCAGGTCCAGCTCGCCAATGGGTCGGTGTTCCCCGAGCAGTGGTGGAACGGGGTGTCCAGCCGCGCCGCCGCGCAGACCGTCGCGGTGTCGGCGGGAGATCATGTCACCGACATCGACGGCGTGCTCTCCTTCGCGGGGAGCTCGATCTCGGGCGTGGTGCGCAACGCCCAGGGCACACCCGTCACCGGTGGGTCAGTGAATGCATGGACGTCGACGGGAGCCAGCGCCTACTCCAGCATCGACGCGCAGGGCCGGTACTTCCTCTCCAACCTTGCTCCGGGTTCCTACCAGGTGTCCGTCTCGTGGCGCGACGATCGAAGCCCCTATTCCGTTCCTTCGCCTGTCGTGATTCCGAGTGGCGCGCCCGTCGCTTTGACCGGCACC
>QFPD01000072.1 GCA_003248845.1 Microbacterium sp.
ACAGCGCCAGGGACAGCTCCCCGACCAGGGCCGGCAACAGGATGGCCGGGAACAGCAGGGCAGCGAAGGCCGGGGCCAGCAGCAGCGCAAAGCTGTTGACCAGATAGCACAGGCCGGCCAGTGCGATGAGCCACCCGAACACGCGCGGCAGCGCGCCGCTGCGGGCGATCAGCCAGCCTCGCAGCACGCAGGCGAAGCCGAAGAAGATCAGCCCGATCGGGACGATCCCCCCGGTGCCCGCGATCAGGTTGGCCCCTGCCGCGCCGTCCGTTGCGGTACCGGCCGTGCCCGTGCCCGTCCCGTTGTTCCCGGTACCGGTGCCCGTGTCCGCCGGGTTGCGCACCGCGAGCGCGGCCGTGCCCACGCGTCCCGACTCACCCGTCGCCACCACGGTGTGCTCACCGAACTCCGCTGCCGCCGGCACCGTGATCTCGACGGTGAACCCACCCTCGTCATCCGCGGTGACCTTCGCCAGTTCGATCGGGTCGGAGTGCAGGTCGAGGACGATCTGCTCACTCGGCACGAAGTGCGCACCGGTGACGGTGACCTTCTCACCCCGCAGAGCCTGCGAAACCGACAGCATCACCGACGCCGGAACGACACCCGCCTCCGCCGTGCGCGTGGCGGACTCGTACCCGGCACGCGTACCGGTCACCGAGACGCTGATCGTCGCACCGACGTCACCCGCGGTCGGGGTGAACGTCGCCTGGGTCGCCCCCTCGATCGCCGTCTCGCCCGAGAACCACTGGTACGCGAACTCGACCGGTTCCGGACCCCACGCACCCGGCGTGGCCGTCAACGGCGAACCGACCCCCAGCGTCCCACCGATCGTCGGCGAGCCCACCGTGAGGATGCCGGTGGCCACAGGCGCGGTCGACGCGGTCGACGCCGACGCGTTCTCGTACCCGGGCTTGGATCCGGAGACCGAGACCGAGACGAGCCCGCCGAGGTGCGAGGCGTCCGGCGTGAATGTCTGCTGCACCGCCCCCTCAACCGGGGCGCCGTCGACCGACCATTGGTAGGTGAGGGTCACCGGTGCGGGCGACCAACTGCCCGCGTCCGCGGTCAACGACACACCGACCTGCGGCGTACCCGAGATCGTCGGCGTCACCGGCGTCAGATCGCCCTTCACCACCGGACCGACCTCGCCGGAGGTCACGGTCGCGGAGTTGTACCCCGGCTTCGCACCGCGCACCGTCACCGATACCGACTTCCCCGCCGTCGACCCATCGAGCACGAACGAGGCACCGGAAGCACCTTCCACGGGTGCGCCGTCCACGAGCCACTGGTAAGAGAACGTCACCGGAAGAGGACCCCACGCGCCCGGGGTGACCGTGAGGGTCTCCCCGACCTTCGTCGTACCCCCGACCGACGGGGAACCAACCGTCAGATCCGGGAGCGGCGCAGCCGTGATCGGACCGACACCCGAGCTCGTCGCCGACGCAGGAACGAAGCCCGGCTTCGTACCCGTGACCTTCACGTTCAGGATCTTGCCGACCTCGTCAGCGCCCGACACGAACGTCGGCCCCGTCGCACCAACGATCGGCACATTGTTGGCGAGCCACTGATACGCGAGCGTGGCGTCCGCAGGAGTCCACGTTCCCGGCGACGCCGTGAGCGTCTGACCCGCAACCGTGCCGCCCGCGATCGTCGGCGTCCCCGCCGTGACCGCCGGCACCGGCACAACCGGGCCGACAGGCGCACTCGTCGCCTCAGCGCTCGTGTAGCCCGGGCGCGAGCCCGTCACCTTCACGCTGACGCTCTTGCCCAGCTGCGCCGCGGTCAGCGCCAGGGTGCTCGACGTCGCACCCGAGATCGCCGCACCATCGGCAAGCCACTGATACGCGAGCTGAACCGGAGCAGGCGCCCACGTCCCCGGCTGCGCCGTCAACGTCTCCCCGACCTGCGGGGTACCCGTCACGGTGGGGGTACCCGCCGTGACGGTGGTGCTCGCGCACTCGGCGGACAGTGTCGCGTTGATCCCCGACTGGGTCGTGCCCGGGGTCGGCGTGAAGGTGTCGGCCGCGGCGAGCGAACCCGCACCGTTCCAGTACTGCGTGCAGTACCCGGGTGCGCTGAAGCCGACCGTGTAGGTTCCCGCGGGCAGAACACCGCCGGTATAGGCGGCTCCGACGTTGCTGAAGCTGTAATCACCCCATGCGGTCACCCGGCGGATGGCGTTCCATGACTCACCGTTCCAGCGGTACGCGGTCGCTGTGGCGCCCTTCGCGGGCGTGGAGACCGTTCCCGAGATCTCGATGCCGGTCGTGAAGTTGATGTCGATTCCCGAGGTGACCTCGCCAGCCTTGACCTCGACGAGGGTCGCCTCGGAAGACGACGCAGCGCCGTCGTAGAACTGCTCAGCGATGTAGTCGGCCCCGCTCCACGGTCGCGCCTCGACCAGGTATCTACCGGGACCGAGCCCCGTGATCGAGAATGTACCGTCGGCAGAGGTCCCGTCCGAGCCCCCCGCGGTCGGGATGCCGTCGGCATCCACCCTCGTGACGATGCCGACATAGTAGCCGCCCGTCATCGGATGACCGTCTCGTAAGACCTTGCCGGTGATAGAACCTGCTCGGGCGAGCGTCACGTCAACACCGGACGTCGCCTGACCGCTCACGACGGCCACGCCCTCCCGCGACGTAGCGGCAAAGTCAGAATCATAGGGCGGCCAGAACGACAACCTCGCGCTTCCCGGCGTGACATTGTTCAGAGTGTAGGTGCCGTCGGCCGCCGTCAATGTCTGAGAGATCGGCCCCCACACTCCGCTCGAATCGGAGACACGAACGCCCTCGACGGGCGCGCCAGTGTCCTCGCGGGTCACGCGGCCACTGACCGAGCCGTACGCGTCGAGTGCGGCATCGAAGCCCTGGTATGTCTCCCCTGCGACGAGCGTGACGAGCTCGGCGCCGCTGTAATCGCGGACGTTCCTCCAGAACTCACCGGCGAGACCGCTGTCCGTCGGCGGGGAGAACTGCAGGCGCACTGCGCCGCTGCCCAGGCCGGTCAGGGTGTAGCGCCCATCGCTTCCCGTCTCGGCGCTGATCGACATCCCGCCCTCATGAGGAGCGGCGTACACTCGTACACCCTGAACCGGCGCGCCCGTGGCGGCGTTGGTGACCGTGCCGGAGATCGATGCCCCCGCGAGAAGCGCAGCGTCGATTCCGGTCACGGTCGCCCCTGCCGCAACCGTCACCACATCCGGCCAGGACTGCGGCGCAAGCGTCGGCTCGGCGGAGCCGAACGGGCTGAACCGCACCGTCACATCGCCGACGATGCCGGAGATGGTGTAGCGACCGTCCGAGGTCGTCCGCGCGTAGCCGTAGACATCGCCGGACGCATTCACATCGACGTTCGCGACGGGAGCACCCGTCGCGGCGTTGGTAACGAGACCCGTGATCGTACCGCCGGGCTGGAGCACGAAATCCCGAACTGTGCCGGAATCTCCCTCGGCGATGACCACATCACTGACGTTGGCCCTGACCAGGTTGGCGTCCGGCGGCGCGAAGAGGAACACCGAGTACGTTCCCCCCGGCAGGCCGGAGACCGTGTAGGTGCCGTCGGCTCCCGTCGTCGCGTAGCCATATCCGGACACACCGGACACCGAGACGCTCACGTTCTCCACCGCAGCGCCCGTGTCGGAGCGCGTCACCGTGCCCGCCAGCGAGCCGGTCGCGGCCGCGACGGCCAGAGGCGCAACTGCCGGGGCGGGCTCGACCGGTGCGCCCGAGGGGACCGACGGCCCCGCGGCTGCGGTGCCCGTCTCCGACGGCTCGGGCACAGGGGCGGCCGCGACATCCTCGCCTGCTCCGGAAGCGGACGGAGCAGGTACTGCGCCGTCGCCGGACGATCCCACGGGCGCGGGCACGACGGACGCACCGGAAGCAGTGGGCGCGAGGGCCGCATCGATACCGGTACGCACCTCACCGGCCGTGAGGGTGACGGCCTCAGCGGCCGCCAGCGACGCGGCGCTCGGCCAGAAGACAGGGTCGTATGTGGGAGCCGCGCTGACCGAGACACGGTACGCACCCGGGGCAAGGCCCTCGACCGTGTAGCCGCCCGCGGAGCCGGCGCGGGCGGTACCCGCTTCAGCTCCCTCGCCGTCGATCACGACGACCGAGGCATCCGCCACCGGAGCACCGGAAGCGGCATCAGTCACCGTTCCGGAGATCGAAGCGCTGGCGGGTGCGGAGCCGGAGGGGCCAGCGTCGGCGAGCGCGGCACCGGCGCCGGTGCCGACGAGGGCGATGCTGAGAACGAGGGCGATCGCCGCACGCACGGAGCGAGCGAGGCTCGTCGAGGTCATGATGTCTCCCACTAGGAGGGCGTCGGACTTTTCGCGTCGCCTCGTCTTACGTGTACATGCGCATTTATACCTTCTTCTCAGCAAGTACACAAAGTGTGGCGGAAGGGATGGTCTTCGCAGGCAAACGGGATTCAGCACAGCATGTGTACATGCCTATACTCAACCGCGTGAGCACTCCCACAGGGACCCTGCGGAAGCATCTGCGCGCCTCTCGTCCCCGTCACGCCGGTCGACGCGCGCTGATCGTGATCGGCGCCGTGCTCGCGCTGGCAGCGCTCGCCACCACCGCTGTCGTTGCGGCCCAGAAGTCACCACGAGAGTTCACCTGGCCCACCACTGGAGTCGCGGCGCTGTCCGTCGGCGACAACGTCAGCGTGTCGCCGGGCGCCGATCAGGAGCGCCCGATGGCATCGCTCGCCAAGCTGGTCACGGCGCTGGTCACCTTGGACCGCGTGCCGCTCGAGGCGGGAAGCGCAGGCCCGGTCCTCCAACTCACCGATGACGACGCCGCGATCGTCGCGGAAGAAGGTTCTCAAGGCGGGCAGACGACGCCCGCCGCGGCGGGTGACGTCACGTCGATGCGCCAACTGCTCGCCGAGACACTGGTGGCGTCGAGCAACAACGCCGCACGAAGCCTCGTCCGCCACGTCTTCGGCGACGACGGGGCGTACGTCTTCGCGGCCCGGCGGTGGCTGGACGCCCACGGACTCCCGGACGTCGAGATCGCCGATGCGACCGGCCTTTCACCGATGACGAGAGGTTCCGCGCGCGACCTCCTCGCCATCGCTCGACTCGCGGACGCCTCGCCGATCATCCGGGAGCTGAGCGCTTCGCGCACGATCACGCTGTCCGACGGACGCGAGTTCCCATCGACGAACGAGCTGCTCGGGACCCTGGGCGTCGACGGCCTCAAGACCGGGCATACGGATGCCGCGGGCTACACGATCGCCTTCAGCGCCGACCGGGGGGCGCGCCGGGTCGTGGGCGTGTTGCTCGGGTCATCGTCGGAGGCGCAGCGCGGCACAGACGTCACACGCCTGCTGGCACAGGTCGCGAACGGCTGACGGGACAGATGCCGGATACGGCATGTAAACATGTGCATGTGAACGACATGTCCGGTGCATCGTGGAACGATGCCTTCCGAATCCGACGTCGCCTGGGACGAGTACGCCCGAGCGCTCGGCGTGAATCTCCTGCGGGCCCGCGCTCGGCGAAGCCTCTCTCAAGAGGCCGTCGCCCACGCAGCCGGCCTGTCGACGTTCACCTACCGGAAGCTCGAGAAGGGCGAGTCCAACCCCGGTACGCCCGCCAATCCCCGGCTGCGCTCACTCACCTCGATCGCCGAGGTCCTCGGTGTCCCCCTCGCCGCGCTCCTGCCCGCCGACCCCACCGGGATCGCACCGGGTCGCTGACGCCCACCGGTCTCACCGCCCCGGCTCGGACGCGCGACCTCCGTGTCGGAAGTCCCTGGTTCACTGACGGATGCGTGCCCGCATCGCTACAACGAGTCGCCGTTCGGCGACCCACTGGGAGGCGCCGGTGACCATCTCGAACCATGCACGAGATCTTCCGTGGTGCACCACAGAGCACGGGCTCGTCGTCCACCCCGACGACGAGGACCACCGCAGCCACGGCATCCCCGCCGAGATCGAGGTGCGCGATGCGGGCGCGAGCGATGGTCGCAGCGCAGAGATCGAAGTGGGCCTCCTGCGCCGATCATCGGATCGCGAGACATGGTTCGTGATCGAAGGTCAGGGCATCCACATCGAGCTGACACTCGAGAGCGCGCGACGCCTCGCCGAGGCCGTGTGCTCCAATTCGGAGCTACGCGACGCGCTCAGTACGCCGTGATCTCCGCACCCGCGGTCACAGCTTCGCGATCGGCGCGATCTTGATCAGCAGCTTCTTGGGCCCCGCGGAATCGAACCGCACGTGCGCGACGCGCTTCGCGCCCTCCCCCGTCACCATGTCGACGCGCCCCTCGCCGAAGTCGTCGTGGCGGATGCGGTCGCCGGGCGCGAGCTCGAGATCTCCGTTGTCGCGGACCTTCGCGGGGATGCGGTTGGCGAACTTCGTGACGTCGCCCGCCGGCTTCTCGCGTCGCGGCAGCGGCACGAGGTCGTCGCCGTAGCGCGACCCTCCCCCGGAGCCGCCGAAGCCGCCGCGGCCCGCACCGGGGCGCGCATTGAGCGCGCGCGACTGCGTACCGCCGCGCGAATTGACGTCGCCCGGCGACTGGCGCCAGTCGATGAGCTCGTGCGGGATCTCCTGCAGGAAGCGGCTCGGCATCGCCGCGGACACCTCGCCGAACTGCGCGCGTGTCATCGCGAGCGAGAGGTGCAGCTTCTTGCGCGCGCGCGTCAGCGCGACGTAGAACAGACGCCTCTCCTCCTGCGGCCCCCCAGGCTCACCCGCCGAGATCCGGTGCGGGATCAGGTCTTCTTCGACGCCCGTGACGAAGACGGCGTCGTACTCGAGGCCCTTCGCCGTATGCATCGTCATGAGCGAGACGGAGCCGGTAGCGTCGTCGAGGTCATCGGCGTCCGACACCAGGGCGACCTCCGTGAGGAAGTCGAGCACCGTGCCGTCAGGGTTGTTGCGGGCGAACTCGCGCGTGACCGCGACGAGTTCGTCGAGGTTCTCGACGCGGGCCTCGTCCTGCGGATCCTTCGACCGCCGCAGCGCATCGAGGTACCCGCTCTTGTTCAGCAGGACGTTCAGCCCCTCGGTGACGGCGGTCGGGGGTGCCACCTCACCCGACGGCGGCAGCATGATGGCGGATGCCTCCGCGAGCACGGCATCGAGGTGCGCGATCGCCTGCTGGATCTTCGGGCCGACCCCCAGCGCGGACGCGTTCGCCAGAGCGTCGCGGAAGGTGATCCCTTCGTCCGCCGCGTACCGCGCGATCGAGGTCTCGGTGACGTCGCCGATACCGCGCCGCGGACGGTTGAGGATGCGCCGCACGCTCAGCTCGTCAGCGGGGTTCGCGACGGCGATGAGATACGCGAGCGCGTCCTTGATCTCGGCGCGCTCGTAGAACTTCGTGCCGCCCATGATCTTGTACGGCACCGCGGAGCGGATGAAGATCTCCTCCAGCGCGCGCGACTGCGAGTTCGTGCGGTAGAAGACGGCCATCTCGCTGTACGGGATGCCCCGGCGGCGGAGCGCCTCCACCTCGTCCGCGACGAACTGCGCCTCGTCGTGCTGCGAATAGCCGGTGAAGCCGATGATGGGGTCACCGAGGCCGACGTCGGTCCACAGCTTCTTGTCTTTGCGGTCGAAGTTGTTGCCGATGACGGCGTTCGCGGCATCCAGGATCGTCTGGGTGGATCGGTAGTTCTGCTCCAGGAGCACGACCTTCGCACCCGGGTAGTCGCGCTCGAACTCGGTGATGTTGCGGATGTCGGCGCCGCGGAAGGCGTAGATCGACTGGTCCGAGTCGCCGACGACGGTGAGCGACGCCGCCTCCTCGGTCGGGGCGTCGAAGATCATCATCCCCGAGTCGCGCGCCGAGCCGTCGGCACTGTACCCATCGGCACCGGGAGGGCGCGTGAGCTCGTGGATCAGGGCGTACTGCGCGTGGTTCGTGTCCTGGTACTCGTCGACGAGGATGTTTCGGAACCTCTTGCGGTACACGTCGGCGACGTGCGGGAACGCGCGGAAGAGATAGACGGTCTGACCGATGAGGTCGTCGAAGTCGAAGGCGTTCGCCCGCTGCAGGGCGCGCTGATAGTCCGCGAAGATCTCGACGAAGATGCGCTCGGCGGGGTCGCTCATGTTCGCCGTGCGGGCGAACGACTCGGCATCCGCGAGCTCGTTCTTGAGTTTGGAGATGCGCCCCTGGACGGATGCCGGGGTCAGGCCGAACGCGTCGGCCTCGTGCTCCTTGACGAGCCGTTTGATCAGAGCGCGCGAGTCGCCCGAGTCGTAGATCGTGAAGTTC
>QFPD01000357.1 GCA_003248845.1 Microbacterium sp.
TGCCGAGGTCGAGGGGTTCGGTGCGGGTCATGTGCACACCCCCGCATCGGCGGCGCTGGATGCCGCGGCTGCCGCCCACGCCCGCAGATCGAGCGTCATGACGATCGCGTCGACATCCTCGGGCTGGTAGTACCGCGGGCGACGGCCGATCTCGGCGAACCCTTCCGAGCGGTAGAGCGCCGCGGCGACCGGGTTGTCGGCGCGCACCTCGAGGAACAGCTCGCGCGCGCCGCGACGGCGCGCCTCCTCGGCGAGCGCACGGAGGAGCGCGCGTCCGCGGCCGCGCCCCTGCGCAGACGCGGCGATCGCGATCGTCTGCACATCGGCATCCGCCGCGCCCTCCACCGCCCGCACGCCGCCATAGCCGACGACGCGACCCGCCTCGACGTCGACGAGGTAGCGGCCGTGCGGCGAGGCGAGCTCGCCCTGCATCATGGCGTCGCTCCAGGCGTCGGTCGGGAACGAGGCGCGCTCGATCGCCATGATGGCGTCGAGGTCGTCGGGGGTCGCGTCGCGCAGGGTCATGCGCCCACCCGCTTGGGTCCCGCCGGCAGCGTCACATCGGGCGCGCGCAGGTACAGCGGCTCGGGGCCGGTCAGCTCTCGGCCGGCGGCGAGCGCCCGCCCGGCGAGAGCCGCGACCACCGCCGCGGAGATCGTGGTCACATCGTGGCGCACGGCGCCGGCCGCCGCGAGCACGCCGTCGACGTCGTCGCGCGGCGCCAGCGCAGGGCCCGCGACGCGCACCGGGATGCCGTCGTCGTCGAGACCGTCGAAGATCGAGTACGCGAACTCGCGACGACGCGCGTCGGTGACGACGGCGAAGCGGGCCGGCTCGCCGAAGGGATCGGCGAGCGCCTGCCCGAGGACGATCCCGAGGGCGGCCGCATCGTGGCTCGGGACGGCGACGACCGGCAGGCCACGGCCGAGGGCGAAGGCGCGCGCGGCGGCGATCCCGACGCGCAGGCCCGTGAACGGCCCGGGACCCATGCCCGCCGCGACGTGCGTGAGGGTGACCCGCTCGGGGGCGACGGTCTGCCCGATCGCGCCGTGCGCGGCATCCGCCAGCGCCGTCTGGAGCAGCGCGCCGATCGCCTCGGCGTGCCCCAGCGGATTGTCGCTGGATGCCTCGGCCCGCACGACCCCGTCGGACTCGACCACGGCGACCGCCGTACCGAGAGAGGTGTCGATGCCGAGGATCACACCCTCCAGGGTACCGGCGCGGCGCACCCGGCCGGCCGACGTCAGAACGTCGCGGTGTCGGGATCCGACCCGACGCGCTGCCCGCGGTCGATCGCGTCGATCGCCGCGACCTCGTCCGGAGTGAGCTCGAAGCCGAAGACGTCGAAGTTCTGCGCGATCCGCTCGGGGGTGGACGACTTCGGGAAGACGATGATGCCGTGGTCGAGGTGCCAGCGCAGCACGACCTGCGCGGGCGTCACGCCGTGCGCCTCGGCCGCATCGGCGACGGCCTTCTCACCGAACAGGTCGTACTTGCCCTGGCCGAGCGGCCCCCACGCCTCGATGTGGATGCCGTGGTCGGCGCCGAATGAGCGGAGCTCGCGCTGCGCGAACGCGGGGTGCAGCTCCAGCTGGTCGACGGCGGGCACCGTCTCGGTCTCGGCGAGCAGCCGCTCGAGGTGCGGGCGGTGGAAGTTCGACACTCCGATCGAGCGGGTCAGTCCCTCACCGCGGAACGTCTCCAGCTGGCGCCACGTGTCGACGTACAGATCCTGATCGGGACGCGGCCAGTGGATGAGGTACAGGTCGACGTGGTCGAGGCCCAGCTTGTCGAGGCTCGTCTCGATCGCCGCGCGCGGCTTATCGGTGCCCTGCTCGCTGTTCCAGAGCTTCGTCGTGATGAAGAGCTCATCGCGCGGGATGCCGCTCGCGGCGATCGCCCGGCCGACGCCCTCCTCGTTGCCGTAGATCGCGGCGGTGTCGATGTGGCGGTAGCCCACTTCGAGCGCCGTCGAGACGAGGCGCTCCGTCTCGGCGGGGTCGACCTTGAAGACGCCGTAGCCGAGCTGCGGGATCGTGTGGCCGTCGTTGAGCGTGATCTCGGGAACAGTCATGCCTCAAGCCTGTCACGTCCGCGGAGGCCGAGGGCCGCCATGGCGACGGCACGTCAGGGGCGGCGCGAGACGCGGACGCGCCGGGGCGCGGCATCC
>QFPD01000358.1 GCA_003248845.1 Microbacterium sp.
AGCTCTTCGACGAGCAGGGCGAGTGGCTGCGCAAGCGCGGCTTCGAGTTCGGCACGACCACGGGGCGCCCGCGCCGGGTGGGCTGGTACGACGCCCCGATCACGCGCTATGCGACGCGCGTGAACGGCATCACCGACCTCGTTCTGACGAAGCTCGACATCCTCACGGGGCTCGAGGAGATCCCCGTGTGCGTCGCGTACGACGTCGACGGGGAGCGCTTCGACGAGGTGCCGGTCAACCAGAGCGATTTCCACCACGCGACGCCGATCCTCGAGTACTTCCCGGGCTGGCAGGACGACATCTCCGAAGCGCGCACGTTCGAGGATCTGCCGCGCGAGGCGCAGGAGTACGTCCTCGCGCTCGAAGCGATGAGCGGAACGCGCATCTCGGTCATCGGCGTCGGCCCCGCGCGCGACGCGGTGATCGTCCGCCACGACCTCGTCGACTGACCCGAGCGACATGCGGTTCTGGGTCGGCGGCTACACCGCGGATGCCGACGGCGCAGCCGCGGGTGTCGGCGTGCTGCACGCGGGAGCGGTCGACAGCCCGCTCGCCGGCGGTGATCTCGCGTTCCGCGGGGTGGCGGCATCCGCCCCGTCGCCGTCGTGGATCGCCGCGCACCCGACGCTCGACGTGCTCTACGCCGCGCAGGAGTTCGCCGGCACCGTGCGCGCGTTCGTGCGCACAGGCGAGGAGACCTACGCGCCGCACGGCGCGGCGGTGGATGCCGGTGACGCCGTCTGCCACCTCGCCGTCGCCCCCGACGGCTCGTCGCTCGTCGCCACCTGTTGGGGGGACGGGAGGGTCGTGCAGTACCCCCTGAGCCCGGACGGGCGCATCGGCGCGGCACGCATCGCGGCTGCGGCCGACGACCCCACCGCCGACAGCGGCGAGGGCGCGGACGGTGCGACGCAGACCCAGCTGGCCGAGCTCTCGGCGCTCGCCGGAATGACGGGGTTCACCACCCTCGGCGACCTGCCGCTCTTCGGCGCCGAGGTGCAGGGCGTCGAGGCTCAGTCCGGAGACACACGCGCCGGTGAGGGCGTGGACGAGCCGGAGCACGCGCTCCCGGCGCCCGTCCGGGTGTCACGCGCCCACCAGGCGCGCTTCCTGCCCGGAGGTGTCGTCGTCACGACCGATCTCGGCTTCGACCTCGTTCGATTCTGGACCTCGGGCCCCGCCGGTCTGCGCCTGACGCAGGAAGTCACTCTGCCGCGCGGCTGTGGCCCACGGCACACGGTGTGGCATCCGAGCGGGCACCTGTACGTGGTCACGGAGCTCTCGCTCGAGGTGTTCGTGCTCGCCTCCGACCCGGCGGCCTCTGCGTCGGAGCGCTGGCGGGTCGTCGGCAGCGCTCCGCTGGGCGCCGGTACGGCACCCGGATCCGACTTCGCCGCCGAGATCGCGCTCACGCGGGACGCGGCGTATGCCGTCGTCGGCATACGTGGAAGCAACACGCTCGCGACCGTCCGTGTCCGCGACGGCGGCCGCGCCCTCGCGCTCGTCGCCCTCGCGGAATCGAGCGTGGACTGGCCGCGGCATCACGTCATCGAGCGCGACACCGTGCTCGTCGCGGGGCAGCTCTCGAATGAGGTCGTGAGTCTCACGCTCGATGAACGCACGGGTGTGGTCGGGCGCGTCCGCCGGCGCATCGAGGCGCCGTCTCCCACCCGCCTGCTCGCGGACCGCGGCTGACCCCGATCCGGATCAGGTCGCGGCATCCTGCTTCGGGATGAAGACCTTCTTGATGATGAGCAGGATCGAGGCGGTCACCGGGATCGCGACGAGCGCGCCGAGCAGACCCATGAGCGTGCCTCCCACGAGTGCGCCGATGACGACGAGCGAGCCCGGCACCGAGATCGCCTTGTTCATAACGCGCGGGGTGAGCACGTACGCCTCGATCTGCATGTAGACGAGGTACGCGGCGGCGAAGATGAGCGCCGACAGCGGGCTCGCGAAAAGCGCCACGATGCTCGCGACGCCCCAGAACAGCACGGTACCGACGAGCGGGATGATCGTCAGGCAGAACGCCACGACCGCCATCAGGGCGGGGAAGGGGAGGCTGAGGACCGTGTACAGGATGAACGTCACGACCGCGTTGAAGAAGGCGAGCACGACCATGCCGCCAAGGTAGCCGCCGACGGACTCGGTGATCTCCTC
>QFPD01000073.1 GCA_003248845.1 Microbacterium sp.
CGTGATGGCCCGGTTCGACAAGACGATGGACTGGCTCGCCGAGACCTACGTCGAGGCGCTCAACTGCATCCACTGGTCGCACGACAAGTACGCCTACGAGCGGCTCGAAATGGCCCTGCACGACAAGGACGTGCTGCGGACGATGGCCTGCGGGATCGCGGGCCTCTCGGTCACGACCGACTCGCTGTCGGCGATCAAGTACGCGACGGTCACGCCGGTCTTCGACGAGCGCGGGATCGTCGTCGACTACACGATTTCGGGCGAGTTCCCGACGTACGGCAACGATGACGACCGCGCCGACGACATCGCGGTCGACCTCGTCGAACGCTTCATGGCGAAGATCCGCCGCCACCCGATGTATCGGAACGCCCTGCCGACCCAGTCGGTGCTGACGATCACGTCCAACGTCGTGTACGGCAAGGCGACGGGCAACACCCCCGACGGCCGCCGTGCCGGCGAGCCGTTCGCCCCGGGAGCCAACCCGATGAACGGACGCGACACGCATGGCATGCTCGCTTCGGCGCTATCGGTGGCCAAGCTCCCCTATTCCGAGTCCCAGGACGGCATCTCGCTGACCAACACCGTGGTCCCTGCCGGTCTCGGCCGCACGAAGGATGAGCAGGTGGCGAACCTGGCGGGGCTGTTGGACGCGTACGTCGGGTCGGAGGGGTACCACATGAACGTCAACGTGTTGAACCGCGAGACGCTCGAGGACGCCATGGAACACCCCGAGAACTACCCGCAGCTGACGATCCGCGTGTCGGGATACGCCGTGAACTTCGTGCGGCTGACGCGCGAGCAGCAGCTCGACGTCCTGTCGCGCACGTTCCACGGCTCGATGTAACCCCACCCCCACCCCCACCCCAGCAGACCCCCGAGAGGAGCAGAAATCATGGTCGCCACACTCATCGGCACCGCGATCGAGGCCCCCCTCGGGGGTCTTGCGGTCGCGGACGTCGACCGTCACGAGCGCCTCGCCGCGATGCGCGAGGGCCGGCTCGGGTCGGTGCACTCGTGGGAGCTCGTGACTGCCGTCGATGGACCGGGCACACGGCTCACTACGTTCCTGTCCGGCTGCCCTCTGCAGTGTCTGTACTGCCACAACCCCGACACGCTGCAGATGAAGGACGGGCACCCTGTCACGAGCGACGAGCTCCTGCGCCGCATCGCGCGGTACGCCGGAATCTTCCGCGCCACCGGTGGCGGCATCACGCTCTCGGGCGGTGAAGTGCTCATGCAGCCCGCGTTCGCCGCTCGCATTCTGCGCGGAGCGAAGGAACTCGGCATCCACACCGCCCTCGACACGTCGGGCTTCCTCGGCGCCGCGGCGACGGACGACATGCTCGCCGATGTCGACCTCGTCCTTCTGGATGTGAAGAGCGGTGACCCCGACACCTACCGGCGGGTGACGGGGCGCGAGCTCGAACCGACCCTCGACTTCGGGCGGCGCCTCGCGGAGATGCCGCACGGACCCGAGGTCTGGATCCGTTTCGTACTCGTTCCCGGACTTACCGACGACGCCCGGAACGTCGAGCGGGTGGCCGCCTACGCGGCCTCCCTCAACGAGATCATGCCCGGCACCGTCACACGCGTCGAGGTACTGCCCTTCCACCAGATGGGCCGCGACAAGTGGGCTGCACTCGGCCGCGACTACGCCCTCGCCGACACCGAGCCGCCCACGCCCGAGCTCACCGAACGCGTGCGCGCCCAGTTCCGCGCGCACGGCCTCACGACGTACTGAGGCCCTCAGCCGGCGGAGATGAGCCGATCGGCCGCATCGCGCGCCCATACCTCGGCCTCGGCGAGTGAGCCCCGGTCGAGCGTCGCCGGCGCGATGTGCGCGTCGACGACGCGACGAACGGTGTCCAGGATGCCGAGGAACGGCAGCGCACCCTCGTGGAAGGCATCCACCGCCTGCTCGTTCGCCGCATTGAAGACGGCGGGGTACGTACCGCCGGCGCGCCCCACGTGCTTGGCGAGCTCGACCGCGGGGAACGCCTCGGCATCCAAAGGCTCGAAGGTCCATGTCTGCGCCGTCGTCCAGTCGAGAGGCACGCCGACGCCAGCGACCCGGTGCGGCCAGTCGAGGCCGAGCGAGATCGGCAATCGCATGTCCGGCGGGGATGCCTGGGCGATCGTCGACCCGTCGACGAACTCGACCATCGAGTGGACGATCGACTGAGGGTGCACCGCGACATCGATGTCGTCGTAATCGACGCCGAACAACAGATGCGCCTCGATGACCTCGAGGCCCTTGTTGACGAGCGTCGCCGAGTTCGTCGTGACGACACGTCCCATGTTCCACGTCGGGTGCGCGAGCGCCTCGGCGGGGGTGACTTCCTGCAGCGACTCCCGCGTGCGCCCACGGAAGGGACCGCCGGATGCCGTCAAAACGAGCCGACGCACCTCGCCCGCCGTGCCACTGCGGAGCGCCTGCGCGATCGCGGAGTGCTCCGAGTCGACGGGCACGATCTGCCCGGGCGCGGCGAGCGCCGTGACGAGATCGCCCCCCACGATGAGTGACTCCTTGTTCGCGAGCGCGAGTGTGCGCCCCGTCTCAAGCGCCGCGAGGGTCGGGCCCAGCCCGACCGAACCCGTGATGCCGTTGAGCACGACGTCGGCCTCGACATCGCGGACGAGCTGCTCGGCGGCATCCGCTCCCAACGCCGTCGCCTCGTGCGCGACCTCGAACTCGACGGCCTGCGCCGCGAGGGACTCCGCGTCGCGCCCCGCGGCGAGACCCACGACCTCGAACTGGTCGCGGCGCTCGCGGATGACGTCGAGGGCCTGCGTCCCGATCGAGCCGGTGGAGCCGAGGATCAGGACGCGCCGCATGCGCTCAGCCTACCCGCGCGCGCCGATCAGCCCTGGGCCTTCTGCGCACCGATGATGTCCACGACGAAGACGAGCGTCTCGCCCTTCAGATCGTTGGCGTTGATGTCGCCCTCGCCGTATCCGTCCTTCGGCGGGATGACGACGAGCACCTGAGACCCGACGGTCTGCCCTTCGAGGGCCTTCTGGAAGCCCGCGACGACGCCGGTTGTGGAGAAGCTGGTCGGCACGCCGCCCTTGTCCCACGTGGAATCGAAGGTCTTGCCGTCCGACCAGCGGACGCCCGTGTACTGCACGAGCACGGTGTCGCCGCTCTGGACGGTGTAGCCGTCGCCCTTCTTGAGCGTTTCGAGCGTCGTCTCGGTAGGCGCATCGCCGCCGGGCAGCGTGATGGTCGGCGCACCGTTGTCAGCGAGCGCGACGGTCGGCAGGCCCTCGGTCGTGGGCTGCGGCTCGCCCCATGCGGCGGTCGGGACGATGGAGAGCAGATCGATGACGTACACCTGACCCGACGCCGACTCCGTCGCGGGGAACGTCGCGACGACCCGCTCACCGGGCGCACCGCAGCCGAAGATCTGGCCGAGCGGGGCGTCCGCGGAAATCTGCTGCGGCATGAGCTCGGCGGGGTTGTACCCGACGTCACCGATCTTCTCCCCGGTCGTGGCGTCGAAGGCGCTCATCGCGTACGTGACGAAATCGCCGGCCTTGAGCGGCGTGCCGGTGCCTTCGGAGATCACCGTCGCCTGCAGCTCGGGGATGTCGAGCGGAGCGGAGAAGGTCGCCGTCGACGCGGTGCCGACATCGCCGGTCACCTGGACGGCGCTGGAGGCATCACCCGAGGCCGCGCGCGCGTCGCACAGGTCGACGGCCGCGCTCGCGCTGGGGGATGCCGAGGGCGCGGGCGCGCCGCCTCCGGCGCACCCGGCCAGCAGGAGCACCGACGCAACGGTGGCGGACAAAGCGGCGATCGGGCGCAGGCGCACGGAGAACCTCACAGAGATGGGATGAAGGGACGCCCCATCATGTCGCACTTTGTTCTGCGCCCGCTGAGAACCGCGGCATGGAACGTGCAGCACGAGGCCATACGCGAAGCGGCATGGAATCGGGAGTACCCTCGACGGGTGGCAGAAGAGCAGGCCGGCGCACCGGACGCGCAACAGCCCCATGCCCCGCAGGCGGACGCCGACGTCGCCCCGGTCGGGTTCACGTACTACGTCGGACGCGGCGTACTCGTCCCCCTCGCACGGCTGCTCTACCGGCCGCGCATCGAAGGGCGCGGCAACATCCCGCGCACCGGCAAGGTGATCTTCGCGAGCAACCACCTGTCGTTCATCGACTCGCTCATCATCCCCATGTTCTCCCCGCGCCCGGTGTATTTTCTCGCGAAGTCGTCGTACTTCGACGGCAAGGGCTTCAAGGGATGGGTGAGCCGTCAATTCTTCACGGCCATCGGTGCCACGCCCGTCCAACGCGGCGCCGGACAGGCGGCGCTCGACGCACTCGATCAGCAGCGGCGCATCCTGCACTCGGGGCGGGCGATCGCGCTCTACCCCGAGGGCACACGCTCGC
Source organism: Microbacterium sp. (assembly GCA_003248845.1). Lineage (GTDB taxonomy): Bacteria > Actinomycetota > Actinomycetes > Actinomycetales > Microbacteriaceae > Microbacterium. Next base: position 4,402 of record QFPD01000073.1, read on the forward strand.
TCGATGGCCGACTCTACAAGGGACGCACCGGCGTGGCATTCCTCGCGTTGGAAGAGGGTGCGCAAGTCGTGCCCGTCGGACTCATCGGCACGAACGAAGCGATGCCCGTCGGAGCGAAATTCCCCAAGCGGCATCCTCGCGTGACGGTGCGCTACGGCGAGCCGATCGACCTGTCCCATCTCGGGGCGGCCAACAGCGGGCGCGCGCGGCGGCAGGCGACCGACGAGATCATGGCGGCCATTCACGCCCTCTCCGGTCAAGAGCTCGCGGGAACCTATAACGAGGCGCCCGCTTCCAACCCGGTCGAACGCCTCAAGCAGGTCCTTCCGCACGAGCGGCGCTGACGGTTGCCTCGTGGCGGACCGGGAAGTTCACCGAGTTCGCGATGAAGCACCACTCGTGCGCCTGCGCGTGCGCGGCTTCGGCGGCGGAGATCATGCCGGCCTCGGCCACGACGACGCGGGGATGGAGCACGACCTCGTGGAACGCTCCCCCACCGCGGCCGTCCTCGACCATGACCCCCGTGGCCTCATCCGTGTACTCGAGGACGGTCACGCCCGCCACGACGCACGCGTGGAGGTACGACAGTAGGTGGCACTCCGAAAGCGCACCCAGCAGAAGGTCTTCGGGGTTCCATTTCGCACGGTCGCCGCGGAAGGGTCGGTCGGCGGATGCCACGATCGGATCCTTTCCGTCGACGAGGAGCGACACCGAGCGGTCGTAGTCGCGATATCCGCTCGTTCCGGAACCGCGATTGCCGGTCCACTCGCTGCGCAGGAGGTAGCGGTGCTCGCCGAACGTGGAACCGGTCATGGCGCCAGTCTGCCACCACCCCGGCGGTAGGCTGTCCCGGTGCCCGAGACCATCACCGTTCCCGCATCCGTCGAGCTCGCCGTCGTCGAACGCAGCGGCTTCGTCGAGTCCCGACACGCAGGCTCTGCCATCGTGCTGGACGCGGAGGGCGTGCCGCTTCTGACGCTCGGCGACGTCGAGACGCCGATCCTGCCGCGCTCGAGCCTGAAGCCGCTGCAGGCGCTCGGCTCACTGACGGCGGGCGCCGTCCTGGACGGCGAGCGCCTGGCCCTTGCCACGGCGAGCCACGCCGGCACCGACCGCCACGTCGCCGTCGTGCGGGAGATGCTCACGGCGGGCGGGCTCTCCGAGTCGGACCTCGGCTGCCCCGCGGCGTGGCCGAGCGACACCGCGACCCGTGACGAGCTCGTGCGCGAATTGGGGCAGCCCGAGCGCATCCGCATGAACTGCTCCGGAAAGCATGCGGCGATGCTCCTCGCCTGCCGTGCGAGCGGCTGGGACACGGAGGCCTATCTCGATCCGGAGCATCCGCTCCAGCTGCACATCCGCGAGGTGATCGAGCGCCTGACGGGCGCGAAGATCACCGTGACGGCGATCGACGGCTGCGGGGCACCCGTGCACGCGATGAGTCTTTCGGCGCTCGCTCGCGCGACGCACCGCATCGGTACGTCGTCGGAGCGGTCGCCCTTCGCCCTGCATCGCACCGCGGGCGCCCTGGTGCGCGCGGTGCGCGAGAATCCGTGGGCGATCGACGGCCCTGGCCGACAGGACACGATCGCGATCGAGCGCCTGGGGGTGTTCGCGAAGGGCGGCGCCGAGGGGATCATGATCATGGTCGCGCCGAACGGCACGACGGTCGCCCTCAAGGTGCTCGACGGGTCGGGCCGCGCGGCTACGGCGATCGCGATCGCCCTGCTCGAGCGCGTGGGCGCGCTCGCGACCGGCGATGTCGCGCAGACGCTCGCGCACCTTCCGCTCGAGGTCCTCGGCGGCGGACGCGACGTCGGCACGATCAGGGCGACCGTCTGATCCGCGCCGCGCTCAGGCACCGGGCAACCGTACGCGACGAGCGGGGGTCCCCGGCTCGACCAGCCACGCGCGGCCGGCTCCGGAGGCGGCGAACGGAGGGAGCTCGCGCGACCCAGTGACGGCTCGGAACTCCGCCGCGCACGCCGCATCGACGACGATCGTTCCACGCTCGCGCGCGAGGGCGAGCAGCCGCCACTGCGCGAGCCACGCCTCGGGGGTCCCGACGACGATGTCGGCGCTGTCATCGCCTGTGACGCGACCGTCCACGATGTCCGAGATCTCGCGCACGCGCACGCCGTTCCGGGCCCACGCGGCGCGAACGGCCTCGGCGTGCGCCCCCGGCGGCAGGACGAGGGCGAGCAGCCGACCCGGTGCGTGCGCGGCCCACGGAGCCTCGACCCGCTGCGTCGCGCCGGCATCCGCACCCGTACCATCCTCGACCACGGCGACCTGGACCAGCGTTCGCCCCCATCGGCCCCGCCCCGCGCGGGAATCCGGCGCGAAGTCGGCGGCCTCACCGCCGGCGGCGACGTGATCCGCGCGCGTAGCGAGGGGCAGTATCAGCCGCTGCGGCACCAGGTCGAGCACGCGCCCGAGCGCGCCTGCGAGTCTGGACACCGCAATGACGATCCTCACCTCGCGCGCCCGCGCCTCGCGGCACGCGCGTTCGAGTGCAGCGAGCCATGCGACGCCGTGTTCGGCGCCCAGACAGGCCACCAAGCTGTCGGCGTTATCGATCAGCACGACGGATCCACGCGGCGCACTCTCGAGGTTCATGACGGTGTCCCATGCTCCCTCCGGATCGGCCGGCACCCGGATCGCGGCTCGGGCCTGGGCGCCGATCGTCCGAAGCACGGTCGTGCGCCCGCTGCCCGGGCCGCCGACGACGACGAGCCCCACCGCGCCAGCGGGAAGAATCACCGCGGACTGCCGCTGTTGCTCGGGTTCGTCGCCCACGCCGACGAGGATCTCCGCAGCGGATGCCGCCGTCAGCGCACGCGCGGCCGCGAGATCGATCACATCCGGCAGCGGCGGAAGCCACGGCTGCCGCGCGGGCTGCAGACCCGACGTCTCGGCACGCACGGCGCCGATGGTCTCGGGCGGGCACAGCGCGACGCGCAGGCGTCGCGGCTCGGTGTCCGCCGCGCGGCGGATGAGCGCGATGCCTCGCGCCGCCGCCGTCCCCGCCAGACGTACGGCGTCGTCGCGCCCGAGGACCGCCCGCGAGTCGGCGGCATCCGTCACCCGGAAGGCGATGCGCAGCGGAGCGTTGGCGAGCACACCGTCGCGGAATGCGCCCGCGGCGCGCTGCGAGGCCAGGACGAGGTGCATGCCGAGCGCGCGCCCGCGGGCAGCGATGTCGGCGAAGAGGTCGTGCAGTTCGGGTCGTGCGGCGACGAGGGCGGCGTACTCGTCGACGACGATCACGAGCCGCGCGAGATCCGCGCCGGCCTCATCGATGTCGCGCGCTCCTTCCCGGGCGAGCACACGTTCGCGATGGCGGATCTCTGCGCGCAGGCTATCGACGGCCCGTAGCGCCCGTGTCTCGTCGAGGTCGGTGAGGACGCCCGTCACGTGCGGCAGCCCGGCGAGCGCGTCGAACGTGCGCCCGCCTTTGAAGTCGACGAGAAGCAGAGCGAGCTCCTGTGGAGTGCGCGTACGGCACATCGCGACCATCCACGTCGTCAGCAGCTCGCTCTTGCCCGACCCGGTCACGCCCACGACGACGGCGTGCGGCCCGTCCGCAACGAGGTCTACGACGACCGGCTCACCGGCACTCACCCCGATCGCGGCGGCAAGGCTCGTGCGTCCGCCCACGCGCGGCGTGAGGTCGTCGAGGAGAGTGGTCCCGTCGACCCGCTGCCCGAGCGTCGCCGCGCGTGCCGCGAGTAGGGCTGCGGCGCGCTGCGCCTGCGCACGCGACACCGCC
>QFPD01000074.1 GCA_003248845.1 Microbacterium sp.
GTCGCCAACATGCCCGGCGCCGTGCCGCTGACCTCGACACTCGCACTCACCAACGCGACGCTGCGCTCCGAGAGTCGGGGTCCCCATCGGCACGCGGCTCATCGACTCGACACCGCATGCGATGACGACGTCCTGGAAGCCGGAGATGATCGCCTGCGCGGCGAAGGTGGCGGCCTGCTGGCTCGACCCGCATTGTCGGTCGATCGTCGTCGCCGGGACGTGTTCGGGAAAACCCGCCGCGAGCACGGCCTGCCGCGTGATGTTGGTGGACTGCTCTCCCACCTGGCCGACGCACCCGCCGATGACGTCGTCGACGAGGGCGGGGTCGATTCCGGTGCGCGCGACGAGGGCTTCGAGGACGGTGGCGAGCAGATCGACCGGATGGGTTCCCGACAGTGCGCCGCCGGGTTTGCCCTTGCCGGAGGCGGTACGGACGACGTCGACGATGACGGCTTCGTTCATCTCTCCAGGATGCCGCACCGAACGCTACGTGTGGGCGCGTCCGGAGACGGCGATGCGATCTGGCGTGAAAGGAAGAGGGGATGCCGGGGCCCCAGCCCCCGGCATCCCCGGCTCTTCGCGAGGGTCACGCCGGTCAGATCTGCGAGCGCGGCCCCGGCTCGACGATCTTGTTGAAGCCCGTCACCGGCTGGTTCTCGTCGAACGATGCGACGGGCCGGCGGAAGCCTCGGGTCAGAATGACCAGGTAGACGAGACCGAGGCCCGTCCAGATGAGGCCGACCGTGAGGGCGTGGTCGTCGAGGTTCACCCACAGCAGGCCTGTCAGCAGCATGCCGATCGCGGGCATCACGATGTACGTGAAGATGTCCTTCGGCGTCTTGCGGCGCCCGCCCCGCACTGCGAAGTAGGCGATCACCGAGATGTTGACGAACGTGAACGCGATGAGCGCCCCGTAGTTGATGTAGTCGACGATCTGGTCGAGCGTGAAGGCGATGGCCGCGAGGCACACGATGCCGGTGAGGATCACGGTGAACACCGGGGTGTGCGTGCGCGGGCTGACATAGCCGAAGAACCTCTTGGGGAGCACCCCGTTGCGGCCCATGACGAGCAGCATGCGTGCGACGGAGGCGTGCGAGGCGAGCCAGGATGCCAGGGTCGCGGCGAAGCCCGCCGCGGTCAGCACGGCCTGGAGCCACAGGCCGCCGACCTGAGAACCGATCTCGGGGAGCGTCGAGTCGGCGATCGCCTCGTCGGGGAACACGTCGTACGACGGGAAACGGAGCTGCGTGAAGTAGGCGGCCACGAGGAAGATCGCACCGCCGACGAGGACCGTGAGCAGGATCGCACGCGGCATGATCTTCGGCGTCTTCGCCTCTTCCGCGTACATCGTCACGGCATCGAAGCCGATGAACGAGAAGCAGACGACGGTGGCACCGGCGAGGACCGCGCCGAAGGACACCTCGGGGTGGATGAACGGCCGCACCGACGCGATGGTTCCTGCTCCCGCCCCCTGAAGGAGCTGAACGATGACCATCACGACGAAGACCGTCATGACGACGATGGAGAAGACCAGCAGGATCATGTTCACGTTCGAGGTGCCGCGCATCGTGATGTAGATGATGGCGGTGACTCCAGCGGTGAACACCACGACCCAGATCCAGCCGGGCACATCCGGGAAGAACGCCTCCATGTAGCTGCGCAGGATGAGGGCGTTCACGAGCGGCAGGAGCAGGTAGTCGATGAGCGACGTCCAGCCGACGAGGAAGCCGAGGCTCGGATGCATCGATTCGCGCACGTAGGTGTACGCGGATCCGGCGCTCGGAATCGCGCCGACCATCTTGCCGTAGCTGATCGCGGTGAAGCCCATCACGATGAGGGCGACTGCGTACGCGGCGGGGACGACGTTGTTCGTCTCGACGGCGACGTTGCCGAAGGTGTCGAAGATGACGGTCGGCGTCATGTAGCCGAGCCCGAGGCCGACGATCGACCAGAGACCGAGCGTGCGGGCGAGATTGGGCGTGCGGCGGGCGGTTGCGGTGCCAGCGAGTGACTCGTTCGTGATGACCTCCATGGGCGACGGCGCGGTGCGCGAAGGTGTCGGGTGATCGAACACTAGGGGCGCCGCGTTTCGGATGTGTAGCGTTCGTGTCTCACCGGATGACGGCGCACGACGATGTCCGGACGGTTCGACCGGCGAGGGCGGTCGATGCGGACGAATGGTTCGGATGCTGCGCGCGCTCGACCCCCGGCGCGTCATCTCGGGAGGCTCAGACGCCGCGGAGGCCGTCGGTGCGTTCGAAGATGAGGCTCGTGTTCGTTGCGGCGACGATCGAGTGCGTCGAGAGGTGGTCGGTGACGAAGGATCGCAGATCGGCGCTGTCGCGGCCCCGGAAGTGGATGACGAAGTCCTCGGCGCCGGCGACATAGAAGTACTGCGCGACGTCGGGGTGCGCCTTGAGCTCCTCCGCGAAGCGGGTGAGCTGCGCGCGGGCCCCCGGGCGGATGCGGACCGAGACGAGCGCCTCGGTGCGATAGCCGAGGGCCGCAGGGTCGACGTCCACGGTGAACCGACGGATCACCCCGCGCGCGACGAGCCGAGCGATCCGCGCGTGCACGGTGGAGGCGGCGACCCCGAGATGCTCCGCAAGGCGACTGAGCGGCTGTCGCGCATCCGCGCGCAACTCGTCGACGAGTCGGAGATCGGTGGCATCCATCGAAGAATTCATCGCTTCTTGTGCCATGAGCCGATCGTAGTTCGCCGAGGGCGGCGGGTTCCACCGATTCTGCGGAGCCCCTTGTCGCCGACCGGCGCGCCTGTCATCGTTTTCGCCGCGCCGCTTCACCGGAGGCCGCGCGGAGCGGAGGAGCGCGCAGATGATCATCGGTGTCCCGAAAGAGATCAAGGACAGTGAGCGTCGCGTCGGCATGACGCCGACGGGCGTCGACGAGCTCGTCGCGCGTGGCCACCGCGTGCTGATCGAGACGGGGGCGGGTGCCGGGTCGGGGTTCTCGGACGACACCTACCGCGCCGCGGGCGCGGAGATCGTTCCGACGGCCGCCGCCGTGTGGGGCGCCGCCGAACTTCTCGTGAAGGTCAAGGAGCCCATCGCTCCCGAGTACGGCTACCTGCGCCCCGACCTCACTCTCTTCACCTATCTCCACCTCGCCGCAGCGCCCGCGCTGACGCAGGCGCTGCTGGATGCCGGGACGACCGCCATCGCCTACGAGACCGTCCAGCTGCCCGACCGCTCGCTGCCGCTCCTGGCCCCCATGAGCGAGATCGCGGGGCGCCTGTCGGTGCAGGTCGGCGCGCAGCAGCTGCTCGGTCCCGCCGGCGGCCGCGGCATCCTCCTCGGCGGAGTGCCCGGCACGCCGCGCGGTCGTGTCGTCGTCATCGGCGGCGGCGTCGCGGGCACGCACGCGGCGCAGATGGCCGTCGGGCTCGGCGCGCACGTGACGATCGTCGATGTGTCGATTCCGCGCCTGCGTGTGCTCGACGAGCAGTTCGGCGGGCGAGTCGACACCCGCGTGTCGTCGCGGAGCGCGATCTCCGACCTCGTCGCCGACGCCGACCTCGTCGTCGGTTCGGTGCTGGTGCCCGGTGCCGCGGCACCCAAGCTCGTCACCCTCGACATGGTCGAGCGCATGCGACCCGGGTCTGTGCTGGTCGACATCGCGGTCGACCAGGGCGGATGCTTCGAGGGCACGCACGCGACGACGCACTCCGACCCGACGTACCCCGTGCACGACGCGATCTACTATGCGGTCGCCAACATGCCCGGCGCCGTGCCGCTGACCTCGACACTCGCACTCACCAACGCGACGCTGCGCTACACGATCGCCCTCGCCGATCAGGGTGTCGACGCGGCGCTCGCCGCCGACCCGTCGTTGGCCGCCGGCCTGTCGATCCGCGGGGGAGAGGTCGTCGACGCGCGCATCCTCAGCTGAGGCCGCGCGCTCTATGCTGACGCGCATGACCGACGCATGGCTGCTGGCCCGGCCCGAGATCGACCTCGACCAGACGCGCGCGCTCGCGCGGAGCGCGTACGGGGTGGACGCTGAGCTGCACGAACTCGGCAGCCAGCAGGACCGCAACTTCCTCGTGCGGGATGCCACGGGCGCGGGCGTGCTGCTGAAGATCTTCCACCCCTCGGTGCCTGCGGACGCCGTCGCGCTGTACCTCGCGGCATCCGATCGCCTGCGGGAGGCCGGCATCCTGACACCGCGTGTGATCGAAACGGCGTCGGGCGCGCGCACCACCGAGATCGCCTGCGACGGCGCCGCGACGGCGCAGGTCGCGGCGTTCGAGATCGTCGACGGGGCGCCGCTGTCCGACGTCGCGGCGGTCGACGGCGCGTACGCGCAGGAGCTCGGGGAGCTCGCCGCCGAGGTCGACACCGCGCTCGCCGCGCTTCCGGAGACGGGAGCCGACCGCAATCTCCAGTGGGAGCTCGGCAACGCGCTCGCCGTCGTCGAGCAGCTCATCGGCGACCTGCCGGAGGAGCGGCGCGAACTGTGCCTCACGGCGGCCCGTGGCGCGGCTGCCGATCTCGCCGCGGTCGCGGCGTCGCTCCCGCGTCAGATCATCCACGGCGACGTGACCGCCGACAACGTCATGCGCGATCGCCGCGGCCGGCACTGGGTGATCGACCTCGGCGACACCGCGGTGTCGTGGCGGGTCGCCGAGCTCGCGGTGCTGTGCGCCGATCTCTACGGTCGGACGGGCGACCTCACGCTCGTCGGTCGTGCGGTCGCCGGGTTCGACCGGGTCTCACCCCTCACCGACGACGAGCTGCAGGCCCTCTGGCCGCTCGTCGTGCTGCGCGGAGCGGTGCTCGCCGTCAGCGGGTGGAGTCAGTTGCGCATCGACCCCGGCAACGACTACGCGCGCGACCGCGTCGAGCACGAGTGGCGCGTGTTCGACGCCGCGCGGCAGGTCGCATCGGCGGATGCCGAGCTGCAGCTGCGCCTCGCGGCGGGCCGGCCCCACCGCCGCGGACTCGTCTACGCGGGGCTCGTCGCCGCGGGGGAGGGCGTCGAGTCCTCTCCTCCGACCGTGCTCGACCTCGGCATCAGGAGCCCTCTGCTCGACCGGGGACGGTTCCTGGACCCGGGCGTCGAGACGACGCTCGCCGCAGCGGCCCTCACCGATCTCGGCGCGGTCGCCGTTGCGGCGCGGTTCGGAGAGGCGCGGCTGAGCCGGGTGTCTGCCGAGGTCTCCCGCCCCGCAGCCACGCGCGCCCGGGTCGTCGAGATCTGGACGGTGCCGGGCGCCGGAATCCATGCCCCCTTCGCAGGTGTCCTCACGCGCGGCGACGGGTTCGTGGAGTTGCGGGATGCCGCTGTCGTCGTCCGTCTCGACGGGGTGGTCGGCGGGGCGGATGGCGCCGCGGCGAGCGGGCCGGTCGCGGCCGGAGCCCTGATCGGCATGCCAGCGACGGGCGAGGGCGGTCTCGGACGCCTCGTCGTCTCCCGCCGGCTCGCCGGAGCGGAACCCGAGGCGCCCTTCGCCGGCCCCGAGGACGAGTACGAGAGCCCGGGCGCCGCCGACCCGTCCCCGATCCTCGGCATCCGGTCCACCCCTGATCCGATCCGCGAAGAGCGGCGTGCGCGCCGTCGCCGCGAGAACGCGATCGGCGCCGCCGCCGAACGCTTCTACGCCGACCCGCCGCAGATCGAGCGCGGGTGGCAGGCGCTCCTCGTCGACACACGCGGGCGCGCCTATGTCGATCTCGTCAACAACGTCACCGCGATCGGTCACGCCCACCCCGGCTTCGCCGATCGGGTGGGTCGGCAGCTGCATCTGCTCAACACGAACTCGCGCTTCCTCTACGACGCGTACGCGGAGTTCACCGAGCGGCTCGTCGCGCACGCGCCCGATCCAGCGCTCGACACCGTCATTCCGGTCAACAGCGGCTCCGAGGCCGTCGATCTCGCCCTCACCCTCGCGCGCATCGCCACCGGGCGGCGTGACGTCATCGCGGTGCGCGAGAGCTATCACGGGTGGACGGCGGCCTCCGACGCCGTCTCGACCTCCGCGTTCGACAATCCCGGGGCCGCCGCCTCGCGACCCGACTGGGTGCACCTCGTCGACGCGCCGAATCCGTACCGCGGGGCGTACCGCGGGCCGGATGCCGGGGAGCGCTACGCCGACGAGGTGCGCGCCCTTGCGCAGCGCCTCGCCGACGAGGGACGCCCGGCCGGGGCCTTCATCTGCGAGCCCGTCCTGGGGAACGCGGGTGGCGTCGTCCCGCCCGCGGGTTACTTCGCCGCGGTCGCCGACGCGGTGCGCGCGCACGGAGGGCTCATGATCGCCGACGAGGTGCAGGTCGGCTACGGCCGCCTCGGTACGGCGTTCTGGGGGTCGGAACTCCACGGCGTCGTCCCCGACATCATCACGGTCGCCAAGGCCGCCGGGAACGCCTACCCGCTCGGCGCCGTCCTGACCCGGCGCGAGATCGTCGACGCGCTCGCGCGCGAGGGTTCGTTCTTCTCCTCCTCCGGCGGCACCCCGGCGAGTGCCGTCGCGGGCGCCGCGATCCTCGACGTCATCGACGCCGAGGACTTGCAGCGGCGAGCGGCCGAGGTCGGCGCCGTGATCTCCGACGGGGCACGGGCACTGGCGGAGAGGCATTCGCTCATCGGGGCGGTCCACGGCACCGGGCTCTACCAGGGCATCGAGCTCGTGCGCGACCGCGAGACGCTCGAACCCGCACGCGCCGAGGCGGCCGAGGTGTGCGAGCGGATGCTCCGCGAAGGCTTCATTGTGCAGGCCGCCTCCGAACGGCAGAACGTGCTGAAGGTCAAGCCGCCGCTTGTCCTCTCCGCCGACCAGGCGCGCGCGTTCCTCGCGGCACTCGACCGCGTTTTGTCGTCTTTGTATACCTAAGGTGTCGAAATTGGCGCACCATGTGTCTCTTTCGGGATTTTTGTATACACTGACCTCTCGGGAGGTCACCGATGCGCGCGAGCGACCGGGCATACGCAACGTTGCTGGACGAGATCCAGTCCGGAGACCTGCGCCCCGGAACCGTCCTCGGCGAAGTGGAGCAGTCTTCTCGCCTCGGGGTCAGCCGCACGCCGCTGCGTGAGGCCCTTTCGCGTCTCACAGCGGACGGCCTCGTCGCCCAGGCATCCCCGCGCGTCACCGTGGTCACCGACATCGACGCCGGCGACATCCGGGCCCTCTTCGAACTGCGCCGCGCGCTCGAAGAGACCGCGGCGCGCGCCGGTGCGAGCCGCGGCGATCGCGATGTCTTCCGCGCGCTCGCCGACGAGTTCGCCGCGACGGATGCCGCTGCGGACCCGGACGCGTACTACGCGCTCATCGCGCGCTTCGACCACGCTCTGGATGCCGCCGTCGCGAACGAGTACCTCACCGCGGCGCTGAAGAACGTGCGCACCCACCTCGTGCGCGTGCGCCGGCTCGCCCGCGACAACCCGGATCGCCTCGCGGCATCCGTCGCGGAGCACCGTGTGATCGCATCGGCCATCGCGACGGGCGACGCGGAGCTCGCCGCACACGCCACGCACGTCCACCTGCACAACGCGCTCAGGTCGATCCTCGACACCCTCAACGTCCCCACGTCCGACACCACGGAGGCCACCGCATGACCGTCATCCACCACGTCCGCGTCCACCGCAGCGAAGAGAACCTCGCGCGCGAGGATCAGCTCGCCGACAAGATCGCCCAGGTCGCCGCCGACCCCGTCGCCGTGGACGCCGATGTCGTCGAGATGATCATCAACCGTGTCATCGACAACGCGTCGGTCGCCGCGGCTTCGCTCACCCGCGGCCCCGTGGTCGCCGCTCGCGCTCAGGCGCTCGACCACCCGGTCTCGCGGAACGGCCACGGCGCGACCGTGTTCGGCGAGCCCAACGCGACCGTCTCGAGCCCCGAGTGGGCCGCATGGGCGAACGGCGTGGCCGTCCGCGAGCTCGACTACCACGACACGTTCCTCGCAGCGGAGTACTCCCACCCGGGTGACAACATCCCTCCGATCCTCGCGGTCGCCCAGCACGCCGGTAAGGACGGCGCCGCGCTCGTGCGCGCCGTCGCGACGGGCTACGAGATCCAGATGGACCTCGTGCGCGCCATCTCGCTCCACAAGCACAAGATCGACCACGTCGCTCACCTCGGACCGTCGGCCGCTGCCGGCATCGGCACTCTTCTCGATCTCGACGAGGCGACGATCTCTC
>QFPD01000359.1 GCA_003248845.1 Microbacterium sp.
ATCGAGTTCGATGCGCTGATCGCCGCTGACCAGCGCATCGAACCGCGCGACTGGATGCCGGAGGCGTACCGCCGCACGCTGGTCCGCCAGATCTCGCAGCACGCGCACTCCGAGATCATCGGCATGCAGCCCGAGGGCAACTGGATCACGCGCGCGCCGAGCCTCAAGCGCAAGGCCATCCTCATGGCGAAGGTGCAGGACGAGGCCGGTCACGGGCTCTACCTCTACTCCGCCGCGCAGACCCTCGGCATCACCCGCGAAGAGATGACGCAGCAGCTCATCGACGGCAAGGCGAAGTACTCGTCGATCTTCAACTATCCGACTCCCACCTGGGCCGACATGGGCGCCATCGGGTGGCTCGTCGACGGCGCCGCGATCTGCAACCAGGTTCCCCTGTGCCGCGCCTCCTACGGGCCGTACGGCCGGGCGATGGTGCGCATCTGCAAAGAGGAGTCCTTCCACCAGCGCCAGGGGTTCGAGATCCTCCTCGCGCTCATGAACGGGACCGAGGCGCAGCGCGCGATGGCGCAGGAGTCGGTCGACCGCTGGTACTGGCCGGCGCTCATGATGTTCGGGCCGCCCGATGATGCCTCGCCGAACTCGGCGCAGTCGATGGCGTGGAAGATCAAGCGGTTCTCGAACGACGAGCTGCGGCAGCGCTTCGTCGGCATGCTCGTGCCGCAGGCTGAGGCTCTCGGCGTCACGCTCCCCGACCCGGGCCTCGCCTGGAACGAGGCCGAGGGCCGGTACGACATGAGCGAGATCGACTGGACCGAGTTCCACGAGGTGCTCGCCGGCCGCGGCCCGATGAACGCCGTGCGCATCCAGAACCGACGCGACGCGCACGAAGAGGGCACCTGGGTGCGCGAAGCGGCCACCGCGTACGCGACGAAGAAAGCCGCGCAGTCTGCGCGCGCTGCCGACTCCACCCGATCCGCCGAGCGGGCCGCCTGATGGTGACGCCCGGGGGCTCCCCTGCCGAGTCCTGGCCGCTGTGGGAGGTATTCGTCCGCGCGAACCGCGGTCTCAGCCACGTCCACGTCGGCTCGCTGCACGCGCCCGACGCCGATCTCGCCGTCCGCAACGCTCGCGACCTCTACACGCGGCGCGGCGAGGGCGTCTCGATCTGGGTCGTGCCCTCGGATGCCGTGACGACGAGCGACCCGGCATCCAAGGGCGCGTACTTCGAGTCGCCCGCCGGCAAGAACTACCGCCACGCCGTGTACTACACGGCGTCGGAAGGGGTGCCGCACCTATGACCCCGGTGGACGAGACGCACATCGACGACCGGCACGGCGACGTAACGGTCCACGCGATCGACCTCGACCTCGAGTTGCAGGGCGGTGAGCTGCGCGCGGCGAGCGCCGACGTCGCGGAGTATGCACTGCGGCTCGGTGACGACGCGCTCATCCTCGCCCAGCAGCTGAGCCGCTGGATCGCGCACGCGCCCGAGCTCGAAGAGGATGTCGCGCTCGGCAACATCGCCCTCGACCTCCTCGGCCATGCCCGGTCGCTGCTGCGTTACGCGGGCTCGTACGACGGGCGCAGCGAGGACGATCTCGCGTATTTCCGCGGTGAGGCGGAGTTTCGCAGCGCGTGGCTGTTCGAGCAGGACAACGGCGACTTCGCCCGCACGATCGCACGACAGCTGATCGCCGCGACCTACTTCTTCGAGCTGTACACCGAGCTTGCGGGCTCGAACGATGCGGCTCTTGCGGCGATCGCGGCGAAAGCCGTCAAAGAGGTCGAGTATCACCGCGACCACGCCGTGCAGTGGACGCTGCGCCTCGCGGGCGGCACCGACGAGTCGCGACGACGGTTCGTCGCCGGCCTCGGCGACGTCTGGCCGTACGTGCGCGAGCTGTTCCGCGACGACGACCTGATCGACAGACTGGGGGATGCCGCGGTTCGCGTCGCGGTGCGGCCCTCGACCCTGCGCCCGCGGTTCGATGCCGTCATCGCGGCGGTCCTCGCCGAGGAGGATGTCGAGGCCCCCGGCGGCGCAGCGGCGTCCGGCGGCGGACGCGAGGGCCGGCACTTCCCGACGCTCGGGTTCATCCTCGCCGAGATGCAGGTGCTCGCCCGCCAGCACCCCGGAGCATCGTGGTGATCGGGATGGCGGCGACCGGCGCCGCCGCGGCCGGGGC
>QFPD01000075.1 GCA_003248845.1 Microbacterium sp.
CACCGACGCACGCGTCATCCGCGCTCGCGGACGGCTCTCCAGCCTGCTCTTCTGAGGTCCGACCGCCGCTACGCGCGGTGCCCGAGCCACAGCACGCCGAGCGGCGGCAGCACCATCGTGGCGCGTCCATTGTCATCGGCGTGGACGGTGCCGAGGTTGCCCACTCCGGAGCCGCCGTAGGCGAGGGCGTCGGAGTTGAGCAGTTCCTCCCACGCGCCGGATTCCGGCAGATCGAGCGTGAAGTCCGAGATGGGAGCGCCCGAGAAGTTGCAGATCACCGCGACGGTGTTGCCGTGGTGATCGACGCGGGAGAACGCGATCACGTTCGGGTTCCAGTGCGGCTCACCGAGTCGACGGAATGCGCTGCCGTCGCTGTCGCGTGACCACAACGGCGACTGGTCGCGGTAGACGCGGTTGAGGGCGCCGACGAAGTCCTGCAGCTGCCGGTGCGGCGGCTGGTCGAGGATCCACCAATCGATCTCGCGGCTTTCGGACCACTCCGACATCTGACCGAAATCCTGGCCCATGAACAGCAGCTGCTTGCCGGGGTGCCCCCACATGAAGGCGAGGAAGGCGCGCATGTTCGCGAGCTTCTGCCAGTGGTCGCCGGGCATACGCGTGAAAAGCGTGCCCTTGCCGTGGACCACCTCGTCGTGGCTGATCGGGAGGATGAAGTTCTCGCTGAACGCGTAAACGAACGAGAACGACAGCTCGCCTTCATGGTGCGAGCGGTACATCGGGTCACGCTTGAAGTACTCGAGCGAGTCGTTCATCCACCCCATGTTCCATTTGAAGCCGAAACCCAGCCCGCCCGCGCTCGTGGGGGCGGTGACGCCGGGGAAGCTGGTCGACTCTTCGGCGATCATCGCGATGCCGGGGTAGCGCTTGTAGGCGGTGGCGTTGACCTCCTGGAGGAAGCGGATGGCCTCGAGATTCTCCCGTCCGCCGTAGATGTTCGGCTCCCACTCGCCCTCCTCGCGGGAGTAGTCGAGGTAGAGCATGGAGGCGACGGCGTCCACGCGCAGCCCGTCGACGTGGAACTCCTCGAACCAGTACAGCGCGTTGGCGACGAGGAAGTTCCGCACCTCGTTGCGGCCGTAGTCGAAGATCAGGGTGCCCCAGTCCTTGTGCTCGCCGCGCCGGGGGTCCGGGTGCTCGTAGAGTGCGGCGCCGTCGAATCGGGCCAGTGCGAAGGCATCCTTCGGGAAATGACCCGGCACCCAGTCCATGATGACGCCGAAGCCCGCCCGGTGGAGCCGGTCGATGAGGTAGCGCAGATCGTCGGGGCTGCCGAATCGGCTCGTCGGCGCATAGTAGCCCGAGACCTGATACCCCCACGAGCCGCCGAACGGGTGCTCGGCCAGAGGCAGGAACTCCACATGGGTGTACCCGACCTGCGTGAGGTAGTCGATCAGGGGCTCTGCGGCATCTCGGTAGCCGAGCCCGGGCCGCCACGAGCCGAAGTGCAGCTCGTAGGTCGACATCGGCTGATCGAGCGGCGTGTGGGCCGCGCGTGCGGCCATCCACGCCTCGTCCCCCCAGGTGTAGGAGGACTCGGTGACGACGGATGCCGTGGCCGGCGGCAGTTCGGCCGCCTGGGCCATGGGGTCGGCCTTCATGATCCAGCCGTCGTGCGCAGTGAGGATCTCGTACTTGTAGGTCGTACCGGCCGAGAGCCCTGGGACGAACAGCTCCCAGATCCCCGATGACCCGAGGCTGCGCATGGCGTGCGAACGCCCGTCCCAATCGTTGAAGGAACCCACGACGCGCACGGCGCGCGCATTGGGGGCCCAGACGGCGAAGGAGACCCCGTCGACCCCCGCGAAGTGGTGCACGTGTGCACCGAGCACGTTCCAGAGCTCCTCGTGACGCCCCTCACGGATGAGGTGCTGATCGACGTCCCCGAGCGTGGGGAGATGGCGGTACGGATCATCTGCGCGGAAGGCGGGCGCACCGTCATACGTCGCGACGAGTTCGTAGGCCTCCGGACGTGTCGGAGCGCTGCCTTCCCAGATCCCGGAGCGGACGTGCGCGAGCGGAATCCGATCGCCATGCGGTGTGACGGCGGTGACGCTGGATGCCATCGGCCGCCGAGCGCGCACGACCCACCCGTCGGTGCTCTCATGCACGCCGAGGACGTCGTGCGGCGCGTAGTAGGAACCGTCGGCGACGGCGTCGAGGGTGCTCTCGGGGACGGTGCTCATGAGCGCTCCTTCACGTGCAGGATGTGGACGGGCTCGGCGAACGCATCGAGGCGTACGAAGGCATCCTGGTTCCAAGTCCAGACGGCTCCGGTGATGAGGTCCTCGACCTCGAACTCCTCGCCGCGCGGCACACCCCACACGGTCGAATCGAGGTGGATGGTCGTCTGGCGCACCGACCGGGGATCGACATTGACCACGACGATGATCGTGTCCGAGACGCCCGTGTCGGTGAGCGCGCCATCGATGTGCTTGCTGTAGACGAGGATCGCGTCGTCGTCGCTCCAGTGGATCGTGAGCCCCCGGAGCTGTCGGAGCGCCGGGTGGGCCCGGCGAATCTCGTTGAGCCGCCGCAGGAACGGCGCGAGGGAGTCGCCGTCGGCTTCGGCCTGATCCCAGTCGCGGAACTTGAACTCGTACTTCTCGTTGTCGATGTTCTCTTCGGATCCCGGTCGCGCGACGTTCTCGTACAGCTCGTAGCCGGCATAGACGCCGTAGGTCGCTCCGGCCGTCGCTGCGATCGCGGCGCGGATCTTGTAGGCGGGGCGCCCGCCGTACTGCAGGTACTCGGTGAGGATGTCGTGCGTGTTGACGAACAGGTTCGGACGCATGAAGTCTGCGGTCTCGTCGGAGATCGACTGAAGGAACTCCTCGAGCTCCGCCTTCGTGTTCCGCCAGGTGAAGTACGAATAGCTCTGCTGGAAGCCGGCCATCGCGAGGCTTTGCATGATCGCGGGGCGCGTGAAGGCCTCGGAGAGGAAGATCACGTCGGGGTCGTCGGCGTTCACCGTCGCGATGAGCCACTCCCAGAACTGCAGGGGCTTCGTATGCGGATTGTCGACGCGGAAGATCTTCACGCCTTGTGCTACCCAATGACGCACGACGCGCAGCATCTCGGCGTAGATGCCGGCGGGGTCGGTATCGAAGTTGAGGGGATAGATGTCCTGATACTTCTTCGGCGGGTTCTCGGCGTAGGCGATCGTGCCGTCGGGGAGCACCGTGAACCATTCGGGGTGCTCCGTCACCCAGGGGTGATCGGGCGCCGCCTGCAAGGCGAGATCGAGGGCGACCTCGAGACCCTGCGCCTGTGCCTGGCGCACGAACCACCGGAAGTCGGCAGGTGTTCCCAGTTCGGGGAGGATCGCATCATGGCCCCCCTCGGCGGCGCCGATGGCGTAGGGGGATCCCGGGTCGCCCGGGAGGGCCTCGAGCGTGTTGTTGCGCCCCTTGCGGTTGATCCGCCCGATGGGATGGATGGGCGGCAGGTACACGACATCGAAGCCCATGCCGGCAACGCCGGGGAGGCGTCGCGCAGCCGTGCGGAACGTGCCGCTCTTGACGCTGCCGTCCTTCTGCCGCTTGGCGCCCTCGGACCGAGGGAAGAACTCGTACCAGGCGCCGACACCGGCGCGCTCGCGCTCGACGAGGAGCTCCAGATCAGGGCCGGAGGTGTGCAACGCGGCGAGCGGACGCTCGCGGAAGAATGCCGCGATCTCGTCGTCGCGCACGATCCGGAGCGCCTCCTCATCGCTGACGGCGGCGTCCCGCAGCACGCCGGCGGCGTGCTTCAGGGTGCGTGCCTGGGCAGCTCCGCGGTCGTTCTCGCGAGCAGCGCGGTCGAACAGGAGCGCGCCCATCTCGCGCATGAGCGCGGCGTCCACTCCTGCCGCGATCTTGAGGTCGGCGGCGTGCTGCCACGTCGCGAACTCGTCTGCGAAGGCCTCGAAGCGGAACGTCCACACGCCTACCTCGCGCGGCGCGATGAGCGTGCGCCAGCGGTCGAACCCGTCATGCAGGGGCTCGAGGCGATGCAGCGACTCGGCGCCGGAAGGCGATACGAGACGCACGTGGACGCCGATGCGGTCGTGGCCCTCGCGAAAAGCCGTGATCTGGAAGGGCACCGCCTCGCCGGAGAACGCGGACGGGCGGAACCTCGGATCGGGCGTCGATGGCCGCGGACGCGAGAGTGGAATGCGGCCGAGCCGCGTCGCCGGGACCGGCGTCGAGGAAGGGACCGCGGGTCGCAGCGGGATCGGCGAGGTGCTGCGCAGCACCCCGGCGGACGGGTCGGGTCGAGTCGTGGTGGCCACGTCTCGAACCTACCGCCCCGGTGCCGTCGATGAACAGGAGTCCACGCGGAACAGGTGCAGGGACGTCCCCGGCATCTCGATCGCATCGCCGGGGCGGAAGACCCGCTCGTCGAGGTCGGGGCGGTCGGGCGCGCTCGACCACAGGGACGTGAAGCGATCAGCCCCCGGAACCGTCGGCAGGGTGACGGACGTCGGACGCTCGTTGCCGTGGATCACGAGGAGGATCCGGTTGGGTCCCTCAGCATCGGGCGTCGACTGAGCGTCGTACTGCAGCGTGCGGTGCGCCGGGTCGCTCCAGCGCTCGTGCGACATCGTCTCGCCGTTCTCGTCGTACCAGTCGATCACCGATGCGTTCGGAACCGTGTGCACGGCGTGCGCGAAGCGCCGCGGACGCAGCGCCGGGTTCTCGTGGCGGAGCCGGATCAGTCGGCGCGCATGCGCGAGGAGATCCTCCTGCCACGGCGCGAGGTCCCAGTTCACCCACGTGAGCGGGGAATCGTGGCAGTAGGCGTTGTTGTTGCCGCGCTGCGTGCGTCCCATCTCGTCGCCCGCGGTGATCATCGGGACGCCGGCTGAGAGCAGCAGGGTACCGAGGAGATTGCGCATCGCCTTACGCCTGGTCGCGAGGATTGCGGGGTTCTGCGTCGAGCCCTCGGCGCCGTGGTTGAACGAGCGGTTGGTGTCGGCGCCGTCGCGGTTCTGTTCGCCGTTTCCCATGTTGTGCTTGACGTCGTAAGAGACGAGATCCCGGAGCGTGAATCCGTCGTGCGCCGTGACGAAGTTGACGCCCGCGAGAGGGCCGCGGGCCTCGTCGAATGTGTTCGACGAACCGACGAGGCGCGTCGCGAAGCCGCCGACTCCCGCGGGTGGAGTCGACGCGCGCCGTGCGTAATCGACGTCACTCAACCAGAAGTTCCGCACCCGGTCGCGGTAGCGATCGTTCCACTCGCTCCAACCCGCTCCGAAGTTGCCCGTCTGCCATCCGCCCATCCCGACGTCCCACGGCTCCGCGATCATCTTCCGCTCGCGCAGCAGCGGATCGTCGATGATCTGCCGGAGCAGCGGATGATCTGGTCGGAACTCGTGGTGGGCGTCACGACCGAGCGTAGGCGCGAGATCGAATCGGAAGCCGTCGATCTGCACGTCGTCCGCCCAGTAGCGCAGGGAATCCAGGACCAGGCGCGCCGCGGCATCCGTCGAGGTGTTGACGGAGTTGCCGCATCCCGTCACGTCGATGTATGCACCGTCGTCATGCTGGCGGTAGTAGCCCGCATTGTCGATTCCGCGCAGGCTGGATCGGGGGCCGCCGAGCTCGAGTTCGGAGGTGTGGTTGTAGACGACGTCGAGCAGCACCTCGATGCCCGCGGCGTGCAGAGCCCGCACCATGTCCTTGACTTCCCGGAGCACCGCGTCGGGGCCCGCCGCGAGAGCCTCGGCAGTCGCATACGCGCCGTGCGGCGTGAAGAAGTTGAGGGTGTTGTAACCCCAGTAGTTGGTGAGGCCGTGCTGAAGCAGGCGCGGCTCCGTCTCGAACGCCTGGATCGGCAGCAGTTCGACTGCCGTAATGCCGAGCGAGAGCAGATGATCGATCGAGGCGGGATGGGCGAGACCTGCGTAGGTGCCGTGGAGGGCGGGCGGCACTCCGGGGTGCCGCTTCGTGAGGCCTTTGAGGTGGGCTTCGTAGATGACCGTGCGGTCCATCGGAGTGCCGGGGCGGCCGACGCCCTGCCAGTCGTAGAAGTCGTCGACGACGACCGAGCGCCACTCGCCGATCCGCACCGGGGCGAGACCACGCGCGTATGGGTCGAGGAGCAGCGTCTCTTTGTTGAACGTGTTGCGGGGGGCCGCCGGTCCGTCGACCCGGAGAGCGTAGTGCGCCCCGGGACGGAGCTCGGGTGTCGTCACCTCCCACACATCGCCACCGACCGGAGTCAGGGGGAGGGTGCCGGTGATCCAGTCGAGATCGGTCGCATCCACGAGGACGAGCTCGACAGCCGATGCCGCCTCCGACCACACGCGCAGCGTGCCGCCGCCGGGGCCCAGCGTCACGCCGAGATCGTCGAGCGCGGAGGAGAGCAGCGCAGGGCGCGGGGGCTTCGGGCTGGCCATGCGAACTACAGTAGTAAGGCCGCGGGGCCCGGACCGCATCCCGCACCGCGCCGGCCGGGGACATCCCGCAGACACCGCGGAGGGACCATGATCTACCTGGATCACGCCGCCTCGACACCCCTGCGCGAGAGCGCGCGTGTCGCATGGCTCGAGGCGTCGGCGTCGACCGCGAACGCGTCGTCGGTGCACGGCGCAGGCCAGGAGGCGCGGCGTCTCCTGGAGGATGCGCGCGACCTCGTCGCCCAGCTCATCGGATGCGAGAGCATCGAGGTGGTCTTCACGAGCGGCGGCACCGAGTCGGTGAACCTCGCGTTGCAGGGCCTGTGGCAGGCCCGAGCGGACGGTCGCGACGCCCTCGTCCTCCCCGACGGCGAACACCACGCGACGCTCGACACAGCGGCATGGTTGCAGAGCCAGGGAGCGGTCATCCGTGCGGTGCCTGTCGACGGCGTCGGGCGCATCGACGGCGCCGCGTTCACAGCCGCGCTGCCGCGCGCGGCTCTCGCGACGGCGCTCGTCGTGAACAACGAGGTGGGCACGGTTCAGGATGCCGCGGAAATCGCCGCGGCGGCATCCGAAGCGGACGTGCCGCTGCACCTCGACGCCGTCGGCGCCGTCGGGCATCTTCCGGTCTCGTTCCGCGCGTGGCGCGGCGAAGCGGCGGGTGCGGCGGGGCTCGTGGCGCTGAGCGCCTCCGGTCACAAGTTCGGGGCACCGGTCGGGACGGGGTTCCTCGTCGTGTCGCGGTACGCGCGCCTCGCCCCCGTCCTGCACGGCGGCGGCCAACAGCGCGGGCTGCGCTCTGGCAGTCCGGATGTCGCCGGCGCGGCCGCACTTGCGGCTGCGCTCGACGAGGCGACGGCGGAACTGGAGGCAGAGGCGGCGCGGCTGACCGGGCTCGCGGAACGGCTGACGGTCGGCATCCTGCAGCGCATGCCGGGCGCCGAACTGCTCGGCGACCCGATCGGCCGTGTGCCGGGCAACGTGCACGTCCTCTTTCCTGGCGCGGTGGGGGAGTCGATGCTTTTCCTCCTCGACCAGGCCGGAATCTCGGTATCGACCGGATCGGCCTGTCAGGCGGGGGTCGCAGAGCCATCGCACGTTGTCCTCGCGCTCGGACGCGACGAGCGTGCCGCGCGATCGGTGCTGCGCTTGACGCTCGGGCGCACCACCACCGAGGCGGATGTCGATGCGGCGCTTGCCGCTCTGCCGGATGCCTACGCGCGGGCTTCCGGGGCGCGCTCAGCCGGGCGCTCGTAGACTGGACGCATGCGGATCCTTGCGGCCATGAGCGGTGGTGTCGACTCGGCCGTCGCGGCTGCGCGGGCCGTCGAGGCGGGCCACGACGTCGTCGGCGTGCACCTCGCGCTCTCGCGCGCGGGGGGCACGCTTCGCACCGGCAGCCGCGGCTGCTGCACGATCGAAGACGCGATGGATGCCCGTCGCGCGGCCGACCTCCTCGGCATCCCGTTCTACGTCTGGGACTTCTCCGAGCGATTCCGCGAGGACGTCATCGCCGACTTCGTGTCCGAGTACCAGGCCGGACGCACGCCCAATCCCTGCATGCGGTGCAACGAGAAGATCAAGTTCGCCGCGCTCCTCGAGCGGGCTCTGGAGCTCGGTTTCGACGCCGTGTGCACGGGACACTACGCGACGCTCGTCGAGACCCCGGACGGGCGCGAACTGCACCGCGCGAGCGACGAGGCCAAGGATCAGTCCTACGTAC
>QFPD01000360.1 GCA_003248845.1 Microbacterium sp.
GTGACCAGTGCGCCCAGCAGGCTGGGCGCGAGCGCCCATCCCACGGCGACGACGGCGCGCACGATCGCGCGGTCGCTGAACCGCGTCGCGGCGAACCAGCCGCCGAGGGCCGCGAGCGGCAGGGCGAGCACCCACAGCACGACGAGCGCGCGGGAGGGGGCTGCCGGCGACAGCGTGCCGATGAGCGCCACGACGGCGCTGAACGGGTCTGCGGGACCGGTCGTGTCCCAGCCGAGCGGGCGCGCTCCGGATGCGGCATCCGCCCAGAGCCCCGCGACCGTTCCGCGCAGGGGCGCGAGCGCGCCGCCGCCGAGAACGGGCCACGCGAGCAGCGACACGAACGAGACGACGGAGACGACGAGCGCGCCGAGCACGATCCACGCACCGCCACCGCTGAAGAAGTGCAGATCGCCGCGTCCCGCCCCGACGGGCAGATCGTCGTCGAGCCGGTGCCGCAGCTGCGTTGCGGTGACGCGGAGCGGCGCGATCTGCGCCCACGACGCGGCGCGGTGGCTCCGGATGCCGCGGCGCGTGCGCGCCACGGCAGCGGGGCGCACCATCGCGGTGGCCGCGGCACCCCACTCGGGCAGGATCTGCCCCGGACGCTTGCCGAGGAGAGCCGCGAGGGAGCGGAGCAGAGCGAGCGGCAGCAGTGTCAGCCAGTGCAGCGGCACGAGCGGCGCGGCGGCGTAGGACAGCCGACGATGCAGTTGTGCCGCGCGAGCCGCGTACGCTGTGCGCAGCGGCGCCACCGGCCGGGCGGAGACGGCGACGACCGCGCCGGGTGCAAGTGCGACGCGGCCGCCGCGCAGACGCGCGCGCACGCCCAGGTCGAGCCCCTCATCCGCTCCGGCGAGAGCGCGGTCGACGCCCCCGAGGGCGGTCCATGCGTCGGCGCGCACGAGGATGCCGCGCACGTCCGCGCCGAGCACGTCCTCCGACCCGTCGTACTGACCCTGGTCATGCTCGCCGTCGGCGAGTCCCACGGTGCGACCCAGGTTCGTCATCGACACCCCGAACGAGACGATGCGGTCGCGCTCATCGGAGCGCACGAGCTTGGGGGCGGCGAACGCGACCGACGGCGCGGCCTCGAGCGCCCCGGTGAGGCGGGTGAGCGCGTCGGGATCGGGAACGGTGTCGTGGGTCAGCACCCAGACCGCGTCGCCTTCGAGCCGGTGCGACCCGAGCGCGAGCGCATCGGCGAAGCTCGTGCGACGGTCGGCTCCGATCACGCCTTCGGCGTGGGAGGCGCGGGCGACATCCTGGACCGCGGCATCCGTCTCGCAGAGGACGATCGTCAGCGTATCGACCGGGCGCGACTGAGCGCGGAGCGCCGTGAGCGTCCGCTGCAGGCGAATGTCCGCGGCCTCGCGCCCGTCGGGGCGCACGACCAGCAGCGCGTGGACTCGGGAGGGCATGACCAGGTCAGCCTAAGTCGGGGTGCACGCCCCCGAGGCCCGCCACGCCGCCGGGCCCCATTCGCACGCCGTCGATCGAGATCAGGCGCGTCGCTTGAGCTTGCGGCGCTCGCGCTCGCTGAGACCGCCCCAGATGCCGAAGCGTTCATCATTCTGCAGCGCGTACTCGAGGCACTGGTCGCGCACGTCGCACGAAGTGCAGATGCGCTTGGCATCCCGCGTCGAGCCGCCCTTCTCCGGGAAGAAGGCTTCCGGATCCGTCTGCGCGCACAGGGCGTCGGCCTGCCACGCGAGCGCGGTCTCCTCCTCGACGGGAGCCGGGCGCCTGACGCCCGGAACACCCAGGTTCACCGGATCGACGAACCAGTTCTCGGGAACCCCGGAACGGTAACCCGTCATAGTCGTTCTCCCCACTGATTCCCCTCACGCCGGTCCGCGTGTTGGGAATAATTACACCGCTGTCATTCGCTGGGGTCAAGTCGCAGATCGTAAACCCTCAACCAGCCGTCGAGGCTTCAACCGAGCCGCGACACGCCGAGCACGTTCTGAAATGTGATCCTCCCCCCGTGCGGGGGCCAACGATTCAGTCCTCGGATGCCGCGCGGCGGGCCTCCCAGCCGGTGCGGACCATCTCGTCCACCGTGTAGCGGTTCTGCCACTCGAGGTCGCGCGCGGCGAGCTCGCCGGTCGCGACGATGCGGTCGGGGTCGCCGGCGCG